>JAKLHH010000313.1 GCA_022710245.1 Myxococcota bacterium | reverse complement strand
CGATACGGGCTGCCCGCGAGCGGCCGGGTCAGGATCTCCGCCAGCGCGTCGCGGTCGGGGCTGCGCAGCACGGTGATCTGGCTGAGCGCCTCGCGCGACTCCGGCCCCTCGGCGACGCGGCCGAGGGAGTCGTCGCGGACCGTGAAGACCACCCGCACCGACTCCTCCGTCTCGCCGGCCGCCTGGCCGACCGCCTGCATGTAGCGGCGCCGCGTCTCCTCGAGCTCGGTCAGCGTGTAGAGCTCCTCGAGCTGATCGACGACGAGCAGCACCCGCGCCCGGGCCTGCTCGGCGAGGTGCAGGAGGCGCAGGCCGAGGCGACCGGGTTGCTCCCTCAGCGCGCGCCCGAGCTCCGGCGCCTCCTCCGGCGCGCCGTCCTGCGGGCGTCCGCCGGGGGCAGCGGCCTCGAGGGCGAGCAGCCGCGCGGCCAGCTGCTCGAAGGGCGCGGTGCCCGGGCGGACCGAGAGGATGAGCCAGGTCCCTTGCTCGCGCAGGCGCGGCACCACGCCGGCGTGCACGAAGGAGCTCTTGCCGGCGCCCGAGGGCCCCACCACGGCGAGCACGGGCTGCTGGCGCAGCCGCTCGACGAACGCGGTGATCTCCGCGTCGCGGCCGAAGAAGAGCCCGGCGTGCTCCTCGCCGAAGGGCAGCAGGCCGCGGAAGGGGCAGGTATCCGAGGGGAGCGCCGCTCGCTCGCCCTCCAGCACCTGCCGCAGCGCTGCCACCACCTCCGCCGCCGTGGGCCGCCGGGCCGGATCCTTGGCCAGGCAGCGCTCGACCAGGCGAGTCAGCCAGGAGACCTCGGCCTCGAGGGCCGCCAGCGGGACCGGCTCGGGACCGCAGACGGCGGCCAGCAGCTCCTCGTTGGTCCTGGCGGGGTAGGGCAGGTGCCCGGCGATGGCGAGGTAGAGGATCATCCCGAGCGCCCAGAGGTCCACCGCCCCGGTGCTCTCCTCACGCCGCCACTGCTCGGGAGCCATGTAGAGCGGGGTGCCCTTGACCTGCATCGCCGTGGTACCGCTCGAGGAGACGACGACGGTGGGCTCGGTGAAGTTGGGCCCGCGCAGCTCTCCCGTCCCGGCGAGCTCGAGCTCGGCCCCTCCAGCCGCCCCGGCGGGCTGGCTGATCGCGGCGCTGCCGTCCGCCGAGGCCGCGATGGCGATGCCGAAGTCGAGGACCTTGGTGCGGCCCGAGGTGGTGATGACGACGTTCTCGGGCTTGAGGTCGCGGTGCAGGATCTTGTGGGCGTGCGCCTCCTGCAGCGCCTCGGCGATCTCCATCCCGATGCGGGCGAGCTCCTTGACGCCCAGGCGCTCCCGGCGGAGCCGATGAGCGAGGGTCTCGCCCTCGAGATACTCGAGGGCGAGGTAGGGGCTGCCCTCGTGCTCACCCACGTGGTGGATGGTGACGATGTTCGGGTGACTGAAGCTGGCGGTCGCCTGGGCCTCGGCCCGCAGCAGTCGCCTCAGGCCAGGTGAGCTCGACTGGTGCCCCAGCATCAGCTTGAGGGCGACCTTGCGGCCGAGCCGCGTGTCGCGGGCGAGGTAGACCTCGCTCATCCCCCCCCGCCCGAGGAGGCGCAGCACGCGAAAGTGGTCGACCATCATGCCGGGGAGGAGCCGGGGCCCCTGCCGGCTGGTTGGCTCAGTCATCACGAATGCCGAGACGAGACTCTAGCACACGAAGCGGAGAACCAGATCACACGAGCGAGAGCCAGATCGCAGGGAGGACGCGGCGGGAGGACGCGGCGGGGAGCCACGACGCGGCGGAGCCCGATCCGCAGAGGAGCAGGTCAGCGATCGTGCCAGCGGAACTCCGCCACCCGCACTCCGAGGCGTTCGGCGCGCCGGTAGAGCTGGCTGCGGCTGATGCCCAGCGTCTCCGCGGCAGCGTCCACGTCCCCGCGGTGGAGGCGCAGCGCGCGGGCGAGCTCGGTCTGCAGGTCGGCCGAGGAGCGCACCGCGAGCATGCTCGACGACACCTCGTCGCGGCGATCGAGCTGGACCACGGTCTGCTCCAGCTGGCGGACGTTCTCGGGCCACGACCTGCGGCAGAGCTGCTCGAGCTCCTCGGCGCGCACGCGCCGTCGCAGCCCGCAGTTCTGCGCGAAGCGGTCCACCAGCTCCGGGATGTCCTCGGCGTGCTCCTCGAGGGCGGGCACCCGCAGCGTGACCAGCCCGGTGAGCCGCGCCCCGAGCGCGGGCAGCAGCGGCGGGAGGGGCTCGCAGGTCGAGAGCACCAGCCGCTGAATGCCGCTCAGCTCCCGCGCCAGCGCCCGCTGGCAGCGCGCCGACAGCGCACCCGCCCAGCGCAGGAAGAGGGTGCCTCCCGCGGCGGCAGCAGCCAGGGCCTTGAGCTGCTTGGGGGTCACCGCGGCGCAGTCCACGCGGACCAGAGGTCGGGACACCGCGGTCTCCGCCGCCTGGTGGAGGTAGGCAGCGGCCATCGACTTGCCGCTCCCCGCTGGTCCGACCAGGAGCACCGGGGCGGGGCTGGTGGCCAGCTCGCGCAGCTGCTCGCGCAGCGAGGCCAGCCGTCGCCCCACCAGGAGCTCCCCCTCGCGGGGCGTCTCCAGGTCCACGGGCTCGAGCGGGCAGCAGAAGCGGAGCAGCGAGGTGCCGATGCGGATCAGATCCCCCGGCGCGAGCAGCTGCTCCTCGACGCGGATCCCGTTGACGAAGAGACCGTTCGAGCTGTTCAGGTCGCGGATCAGCCAGCCAGCCGCGGTCTCCTCGACCACGGCATGCCGCCTCGAGACCAGGTCGTTGACGATCAGGATCTCGCAAGGAGGTGAGCGGCCGATGCTCACCTCGCCCGAGAGAGGATGAACGCTGCGGCTCGAGTGGGGATGGACCCGTACCAGGTACGCTGTGGTGGTGTTGCTCATGCGCAACTATTCCCAGTAGCAAGCAGCAGACCAGGCGTGGTCCTTGTTCTTCCGGTCACTTGGCGGGTGATGGCTGCCGGACCGATGGGGACAACTGGCCCGATGGTCACACAGCTTGCCGGGGGATGCGACAAGGTTGACCGGCCCAAGCGCTCAGAATGAGGCGCCGCGGACCGGGTCCGGCGGCGTAACCGAGGGGAGACATGCCAGCTCAGCGGGTGACCGTCATCTCCACCCGCGAGGAGACGCGGAGGTCCAGCGAGTACCCGCCGTCCAGCGTCTTCATGCGGGCGTTCTCGCGGCTGGCGGAGAGCTTCACCGTCTTGCCGACCTTCATGTCGAAGAGGTCGAGATCGGTCCCGGTGATCGTCTGGCAGCCGTCGTCAGCGAGGATGCACTGGATCTTGTCCGTCGTCGTCGTGGTGCCTCCGGTGACCGTCGCGTTGAGGACCACGTAGTCCGCCGGGTGGGCGGCGGTGCTCCGGTTCCAGCGCACCTTCAGGTCCCCGGCGCCGAGCGGCGTCGTCGAGCCCGCCACCGGCGCGCTGATCGCCAGCGCCTCGAGCGACGGGATGGAGTTCTCGAAGGTGGGGAACCAGCCCGCCTGGGTCTTGCCAGTGACCTT
The DNA here is from genome assembly GCA_022710245.1 of Myxococcota bacterium. Next base: position 4,419 of record JAKLHH010000313.1, on the reverse strand, counting down.
CAGGGAGATCGTCCCTCCGCCGAGGATCGCCTTGTCGCCGAGCTCCTTCGAGTAGATCCCCTTCGAGTCCCTGGTGAGGGTGTAGGGCCCGCCGTCGAGCCCCTCGATGACCACGCTCTCGACGTCCAGGTACTCGACCACGCACGGCTCCGGCACGCCCGGCCGGCAGACCTTGGTCGGCGATCCGGTGAGGCCGTAGCAGCCCGGGCTGGCGATCGCCGAGGGCGTGCGCGAGTCCTGCATCACCTTGCTGACGTCGGTGAAGCTGGCGGCGATGGAGCTGGCGGTGGTGGCCTTGCCCGTCGCGTCGACGGTGACCGCGGTCTCCACGGTCACCCGCGCGCGGTAGAGCGAGGCGTCCGGGTAGCCAGTGACGGTGGGCGACTCGAAGTCGCCGCACTGCTCGGGGACGCCGGGGTCGGTGCAGGCGGAGAGGGCGGTCAGCGCGAGCAGGGCGCCGCGCCAGGTGTTCGATAGGATCATTGGGTCTCCTCGGACTTATTCGACGATCGTGAAGTCGTCGTCGGCGATGGTGATCTCCGCGTCGCGCGGCGTGCGCGTCTCCGGCGGGCCCTTGTGGTAGTTCAGCTTGATGTCGCGGAGGCGGAAGATGCCGTAGCCGTCCTTCGCGTTGCGCGGGGCCTCGGAGAAGTAGACCTTCACCAGGTTGTTGCCCGTGGTCTTCAGCTGGCGGTCGTAGCCCGTTTCCATCAGCGTCACGTTGCGCACGCGGAAGCGCAGGCAGTTGCGGTTCGCGGAGCTGATCACGATGGTGTCGACCTTGTCATTCGGCGGGTAGGCGCTGACGCCCTCGACGAGGACGGTGGCGTAGCGCTCGGAGCTGTCCGGCGAGCAGCCGCCGCCCACCTGCTTGCGGCAGGAGGTGAGCTTGTAGCCGTCCTTGTTCGGCTTGCTGATGTCCACCGGCGCCCCGAAGTCGCCGCCCGCGGTGACGTCCTCGGGATCCTTCCAGGCCAGAGTCGGCGGCGGGCCGGCGATGAACCTGAGGTAGCCGAGCCCGGTGCCGGAGCTGGCCGACACGTTCTTGAGGGACACGCCGCTGATGTTGAACGGCTGCGTGAAGCTGAGCACCGGCTTGATCCCCTCGTCGACCTCCTCGTAGCGGTAGGCGAGGTCGAGCTGCGCCTGCGAGTCGTTCGAGCGCGGGTCGGTGTGCCCGCGGATCTCGTCGCGGTTGACCACCCCGTCGAAGTCCGAGTCGAGCAGGTGATCGACGGCGAGGAAGTTGGTCCCGGCGACGAACTCGACCTTGTCGGGGAGGCCGTCGGCGTCGGTGTCCATCAGGCTGTCGGAGGTGCCGAGCAGCCGCTCCTCGCAGGCGTTGAGCCCGTCATGGTCGTGATCGTCGAAGTGGCGCCAGGACTTGTCCACCGGCGCCTCCTTCGGCGAGCAGGGGTCGGGCGCGTTCTCGGTGGAGCTCTTCAGGTCGACGCACTCGATCGGGTCGTCCTTCTTCAGCGGGTCGTAGGCGAGCCGGATCTCCACCGCGTCGCTGAGCCCGTCGCCGTCGGTGTCCTCGTCCGAGGCGCAGGTGCCGAGGGCCTTCTCGCGCTCGTCCGTCAGGCCGTCCGCGTCGGTGTCGACGTGGGTGCCGCTGGCGTCCGCGAGGACGTTGACGTTGGTCACCACGAGCTCCTTGATCACCAGCGGCTCGCGGGAGGTGTGGAGGTCGAGGTCGGTGAAGTTGATCGTCGAGGCGGTCGGGAACTTCACGAAGTTGCCGTCGCCGGCGTAGGCCATCTCGCTGTAGAGGCGCACCGCGCGCGCCTCGTCGGCGGCCGCGCTGCAGGGCGGGAACCAGACGTCGGTGGAGTTCCGCACCTCCTTGTCGGGGAGGTAGGTGGTGTGCAGCTGGAGCTGCGCGGCGCCGTTCTTCTTCGCGAACTCCTTCATCTCGCGCACCACCCCGGTCAGCAGCGACTCCTCGCAGGAGTCGGTGTTGCCGCTGCCCGTCGCGGCGTCGTAGACGCAGGGAGAGCTGCTCAGGCCGGGGCAGGGCGGGTTCGCCACCGGGGAGATGTGCTGGGTGAAGGTGTCGGGCACGCTGACCGGCGTCGTCCCGATCGGCGGCACGGTGGGCTTGCCGCTCGGCTCGCCCTGCTTGCAGAGGTGGTCGCTGTCGCAGTACTCGTCGCCGCCGCAGGGCGGGTCGCAGTCCGGCAGGCAGTCGACGCCGGTGCTGGTGTCGCAGTGGCTCTGCGAGTCGCAGGTGACCTTGCAGTTATCGCAGTCGACCCAGGGGCAGTTGGTCCACAGCTTCTTCTCGGTGTCCTTGTCGCGGCAGTTGCAGCGGCCGATGGGAGGCACCGGCGGGCCGCCAGAGAACATCACCAGCACGTAGGTCGTGCGCGCGACCTCGCCGGGGTCGCCGGAGAGGATGTCGCCGGTGATGACGCTGGAGGCGAGGCTCAGCGCCGCGCGCGTGTCGCGGCAGCGGCCGGCAGCGCAGCCGCCGGGCGTGGCGATGCCGCCCGAGCCCTTGAGCAGCGCCACCGCGGCGGCGAGCGCGGTGGAGTCGCGCGTGAACCCCGTCTCGATCAGGTTCCTCGCCTTGGCGCTGTAGGCGATCATCCCGAAGTGGTAGTTCGGCGACTTGCCCCAGACCCCGATGATGTCCTCGACGGCCTTGCCGCGCTGGCCGAAGGGATCGTTCGCGTCGCTGGCCAGCGCGTTCGAGGTGTCGATGATGAAGAGGAGCTTGACCGGGAAGTTGCGCTGCAGCGGATCGTCGGTGCAGACCGTCCCGCTGACCGTCAACTTGTTGGCCTGGTAGGGGTCCTTCTTCCACTGATAGAGCCCCGCATCGGTGCAGGCTGCGGCGACCAGCAGGAGCAGGCTGCTGCGTGCGAGCCAGAGGACGGGCTTGCGATGGTTCATGGTCTCTAATATTCTGTTGGTTGTCTTGCCCCTGATTATCTCGCAGGTCCGGTCCGCTGTGTAGCGGTAACCGCCCTCCGGACCCTCGGGGCAGCTGATCCAAGGAAGGGTTCCGCCGATCGTGACAGCTCAACCTACAGCGCAACCTACTGTCTTCGGACGCTACCAGCTGCTGGAGCCGCTCGCGAAGGGTGGGATGGCCGAGGTGTTCAAGGCGAAGCTGGCTGCCGCGGCCGGGACCGAGAAGCTCGTCTGCATCAAGCGCATCCTGCCGCACCTCTCCCGCAACCAGGACTTCCTCTCGCTCTTCGTCAAGGAGGCGCGGATCGTCCTGCCGCTGACCCACGGCAACATCACGCAGGTCTTCGACTTCGGCGAGGAGGACGGGATCTACTACCTGGCGATGGAGTACATCGCCGGGCGCAACCTGCACGAGGTGCTGCGGCGGGTGCGCGAGACGAGCGGCCGCCTCGACGTGCCGGCGGCGCTCCACATCGCGGCAGAGGTCTGCAAGGGGCTGCAGTACGCGCACAGCTTCGTGGACGCCAACGGCCAGCGCCACGCGGTGGTCCACCGCGACGTGACGCCGCACAACATCCTCATCTCTTATAACGGTGAGGTGAAGCTGACCGACTTCGGCATCGCCCTCGCGGCGACCAAGGTGCCGGGGGGCGAGGACAGCGTGGTGCGCGGCAAGGCCTGCTACCTCTCGCCGGAGCAGGCCGACGGCCACCCCGGCACGCCGTCGTCCGATCTCTTCTCGCTCGGCGCCGTCCTCTACGAGATGCTGACCGGGATCCGCGTCTTCCAGGCCGACAGCGAGGGCGAGATGCTCCGCCGCGTGCGCGAGCTCGAGGTGGAGCCGCCCTCCAAGCAGAACCCCGAGGTCGACGGGGCGATCGACGCGGCGGTGATGAAGGCCCTCGCGCGTGACCCCGCCGCCCGCTTCGCCAAGGCGGGCGATCTGCAGGTGGCGCTGACGCAGGTGCTGCACTCGCGCTGGCCCGACTTCACCGCCGACCACGTCGGTGGGATCATGAAGGAGCTCTTCGCCTGGGAGATCTCGCAGGCGGAGGGCGACGGCGACCCGGCGCGCGACCGCCTCCTCTTCCAGCTCGCCCGCGCGGGCGTCAAGGTGGACGCCGACAAGGCGAGCACCGCGGAGCTGCTCGAGCTCGGCACGGTGGCGATCCCCAGCGCGGGGGCCTCGCCCCGGCGCAAGAAGCGCCGGCTGCTGCCGCTGCTCGTCGGCGCCGGCGTCCTCCTCGTGGCGGGCGGCGCCACGGCGGTGCTGCTGCTCGGGCAGCCGCCGCCGAACCCGGTCGAGCCCGGCGACGTGGAGCCGCTCGGCGCCTACCAGGACACGGATCACCTGGCGCCGCCCTCGACGCGGCCCGGCTCCGGGGGAGACACGATCCCGCAGCCCGGGACGGGCGAGCCCGCGCCGAGAGCGCCGCTCCGCCGCCCGGCCTTCCTGAACTGCAACAGCTGGCCCTGGTCGGTGGTGCAGATCGATGGACG
>JAKLHH010000312.1 GCA_022710245.1 Myxococcota bacterium | reverse complement strand
ATCGACCCGCACACCCACATGCAGCTGCCCTTCATGGGCACGGTGGCGGTGGACGATTTCTACGATGGCACCTGCGCCGGCCTGGCCGGCGGCACCACCACGATCATCGACTTCGCCATCCAGAACCAAGGCGGCGACGTGTTCGAGGGCCTCGGCAAGTGGCACGACCTCGCCGCCGGCAACTGCGCGATCGACTACGGGTTCCACCAGATCATCGGCGGCGTCGACGACGCCGCGCTCGCCGCGATGCCGAAGCTGATCGACGAGGGCATCTCGAGCTTCAAGCTGTTCATGGCCTACCCGGGCGTCTTCTACTCCGACGACGCGCAGATCCTCAAGGCGATGCAGGTCTCGCGCGAGACCGGACTGCTCACCATGATGCACGCTGAGAACGGCCCGGTGATCGACGCGCTGGCCGCCCAGCTCGTCGATCAGGGCAAGACCGACCCGTTCTACCACGGCATCGCACGAGCCTGGCAGATGGAGGAGGAGGCCACGCACCGCGCCATCATGCTCGCGAACCTCACCGGCGCACCGCTCTACGTGGTGCACGTGAGCGCGAAGCAGGCCGTCGAGCAGCTCGCCTGGGCGCGCGACAAGGGTCAGAACGTCTTCGGCGAGACGTGCCCGCAGTACCTGTACCTGTCGCTCGAGGAGCAGCTCGGAGCGACGAGCGAGGAGTGGGGGGCGTTCGAGGGCGCGAAGTGGGTGTGCTCGACGCCGCTGCGCTCCCGCGAGGACGGCCACCAGGACTACATGTGGCAGGCGCTGCGCACCAACGACCTGCAGATGGTATCGACCGACCACTGCCCGTTCTGCATGAAGGACCAGAAGGAGCTCGGCCGCGGCGACTTCCGCCGCATCCCGAACGGGCTCCCCGGCATCGAGACGCGGCTCCTGCTGCTGCACCAGGCGGTCGTCGAGGGGCGCCTGTCGCTCCCGCGCTTCGTCGACGCGGTCGCCACCGCGCCGGCGCGCCTCTTCGGCCTCTACCCGAGGAAGGGCGTCCTCGCGCCAGGCTCCGACGCGGACGTGGTGGTGTGGGACCCCGGGCGCGAGGTCGACCTCTCGCAGCGCGCGCTGCACATGCGCGTCGACTACAGCCTCTACGAGGGGCGCACGGTGCGCGGCGGGCCCGAGCGCGTCTACCTGCGCGGCGAGCTGATCGTGGAGGGCGGGCGGTTCCTCGGCAGGCCAGGGGCAGGGAGGTTCCTGGCGCGCTCGGCCTCTCCCTCTCCCTGTGGGTGATTGCACCTCGCCGCTCCCCTCGATCTCCGCGTCACCACATCACCACCCTCGCTGAAGCGTACCAGGTTCGCCCTCTCCCCCGTGGGTGTGGAGTTGCCCCGATCTTGTGGACAGCTGGTTCACGCCGCGACTCGCTCCATCCCATCCCATCCCATCCCTGGCGTGAGCCGCAGGAGGCCGAGCCCGGGCCTTCGCCTCGCTCCCTCCCTCGAGGAGCACGCAAGCGCGCATCAACGTGTGCTCCTCCCGGCCGCACCGTCCGCGCGCGCGAGCCTCCTGCACTGACCTGGGTCGCGGAAAAGATACCTGGGCCCTCGCACGAGCGAGTGACTGGAGGCGAGCATCGAAGCACCGCCCAACAGAAAAACAAGCTCCTCGAGGGAGGGGGCGAGGCGCGCGGCGAAGCCGCTGGCCCGGATGCCGAGGAGGCTACCGCTCGAGCAGCCCCAGCAGCGCAGGCAGCAGCTGCTTCTTGCGCGAGACCACGCCCGGCGGCAGGTCGTAGGTCCCGTCGGGGTGGCGCTGGTAGGGGAGCCCCTCGAGGAAGCGCGTCTCGCCGCCGGTGATGAGGCGGCTCATGCCGCCGACGATGTCGGTCACCATGAGCAGCGCGAAGGCGTGGCCGGTGCGCTCCGCCAGCTCGCGCAGCGCGCCGCGCAGCTCGTCCACGCGGCCCTCCACCTCGGCGAGGTCGGTCACCTCCACCTGGGCGATGGCGAAGCGGAGCCCGCCCGAGCTGTACTCCTTGTAGTCACCGGTGACGATCGCGGCGGCGTCGCGCCCGGCGAGGCTGGCGCCCGCGCGGAGGAGCTCCTTGCCGTACTCGAGCATGGCGCCGTAGGGGTCGCTGCGATCGCCGAAGGCCCAGGCCGCGACCTGCATCGCGGCCACGCGGTCGCGATCGGTGGTGGTCGGCGAGCGCAGGCAGAGCGTGTCCGAGAGGAGCCCGGAGAGGAGCGCGCCGGCGATCGGCCGCGGCACCTGCCCACCGAAGCGCATGGCCCGCTCGGCGACCAGCGTCGAGGAGCTCCCCACCGGGTCGACGTGGAAGGCGATCGGCATGTGCGTCGGCGGGTTCGCCAGGCGGTGGTGGTCGAGGACCTCGAGGAGCTCGGCCTCGTCGAGCCCGCCGATGGCCTGGCCGGCCTCGTTATGGTCGATCAGGATCAGGCGGTGCCGCGGCGGGTGCAGCAGGTCGGCCTTGGTACAGACGCCGAGGTATCGGCCGTCGCCGTCGACCACCCAGAAGGTGTCCTGCGTCTCGCGCAGGATCCGCGGCAGGTGGTCGCGGATGCGGGCGCCCACCTCGAACGCGGGCACGCCGCGCTCGATCGCGTCTCCCGCGGGCGCGGCGAGCACGCGCCCGAGCGGCACATCGGCCAGCGCCGAGGGCGTCATGCCGAGCCGGTCGGCGAGCTGCACCGTCAGGAACCGGAAGACGCTGGCCCCGGTGACCAGCCCCACCGGCCGGCCATCCCCGTCGACGACGGGCGCCACCAGGCCGCTCGCCGCGGCGAGCGCCCAGGCCTCGGCCAGGGGCCGCTCCGGCCCCAGCGCTTGCAGCCGCCGCGCCACCGCCGCGAAGCGCTGCGAGGCGTCGGCGAGGAGCACGGGCGCCTCGAGCTCGAAGCGCGCCAGCGCGAAGCTCGACTGCGGGTTCAGCTGGCCGGCCCGCGCGGCGCGGGCGTCCTCCTTGTCGCGCTCGCGCAGGAGCCAGGCGTAGCCGATCGCCGCGCAGATCGAGTCGGTGTCGGGGTTCTTGTGGCCGACCACGTAGATGGGGCTGGCCTGCGCAAGCTCCGGGCTCATCGATACCTCCTGGCGCGAGCCGATCCCGGCCTAAACTGCCGGCCGCTCCCGCCGATGATCAGATCGTGCGGACGGCTATCTCCACCCCGACCCCCTGCCTGCCCCGCGCCCACTGGGCCGTGGCCGGGGCGGTGCTCGTCGCGCTGGCCCTGGTCGGCGGCTACCTCTTCCTCACCTGGTAGCGGGACTAGGGGCCGGGGGCAAGGCCGCACTGCAGCGCGGCCGGCGCCCTCTCGCCCTCTCACGCGCGCGCGCGTGCGTCAAGTGCACCCGGCCAGGCGCAGGAGCAGAAAGCCGGCCACGATCAAGACCGCGCTGCAGGCGGCTCCGATCGCGAAGGGCGTCACGAAGGTGTCGCGCCGCTCGCTCGGCCTCGGCGGCTCGAGGTCCTCATCGGGCTCCGCGGGCTCGGCGGGCGGTGCGACCCCCGCCCCGCGCTGCCTCCTGCCCCCTGCCTCCTCCCGGAGCGGCCCCGCCGGACGCGAGGACGGCCCGCCCGCCTCCTCCCGGAGCCGCCCGCCGGGACGCGAGGACGGGGCGCCGGCGCCGCTGGCCCCGGCTGCGGGGCGCGGCTTCGGCACCGTCGGGCGCTCCACGTCGACCTGGGTCAGCGCGTCGGGCTCGACCTCCTCGGCGACCGAGGGGAGCACCTTGCGGACCGGGCGGTCCACGGCCGTCGGCCGCTCGACCTCCGTCGAGACATCCCAGCCGGCTGGCGGCTCGCTGACCTCGGTGCGCGCCGCGAAGAGACCGCTCGCCGAGGCCTGCTGCTGCGGCTCGAAGCCGATGCACGCGTCGAGGGCGAAGGCGGCGGCCGCCGCGTCGAGCGACCCGCCCACCGCGCGCTCCACCGCGGCCGCGAACTCGGCCATGGTCTGGAAGCGCTCCTCGCGGGCCTTGGCGAGCGCGCGCGCGACCACCGCGTCGAGCTCGGCCGGCAGATCGTCGCGGCACGAGGAGAGGAGCGGCGCCGGCTCGTGCAGGATCTTCTCCAGCAGGACCGGGAGCGCCTCGTCGAGGATCGGCGGCTGCCCGGTCAGCATCTCGAAGAGGATGGCGCCGAGCGCGTAGACGTCGCTGCGGGCGTCGACCTGGGACGGGCGGCCCGCCGCCTGCTCGGGCGCCATGTGCGCGGGGCTGCCGAGGATGACGTCGGTCTGGGTCATCTCCGCCTCGGTGAGGACCTTGGAGATGCCGAAGTCGACCACCTTGACGAAGTCATCGCGGCCAGCGCGCCGGCAGAGATAGATGTTCGGCGGCTTCAGGTCGCGGTGCACGATGCCCTTGTCGTGCGCGGCGGCCACCGCCGAGGCGACCTGGCGGAAGATGGAGACCGCCGCCGGCAGCTCGAGCCGCTCCACCCGCTCGAGCCGTTGCCCGAGGTCCTCGCCCTCGAGGAGCTCCATGACGATGAAGGACGTCCCGTCGGGGGTCTGGTTGAAGTCCACCACGTCGAGGATGTTCAGGTGCCCGAGCGCCGAGGTGACGTCGGCCTCGCGCCGGAAGCGCGCCAGCGCCTCCGCGTGGACGGCCAGCGACGGCGAGAGGATCTTCACCGCGAAGCGGCGCGAGAGACGGAGGTGCGAGGCCTCGTAGAGGGTGCTCATCGCGCCCCGCCCGATCATCCGCTCGATCCGGTAGGTCCCTTCCAGGACCATCCCGATGGGATCCGACGCTGCCATGGAGAGTGAGCCGATCATAGTCGCATCCGCGTCCCATTTGCCACTCTACCGCTCGGGTCGGGCGGGCCGGGGCCGGGTCGGTGCGGGTCGGCGCGCCTTGCCGACTCGCGCGCGGAGCGCGTATCATCGACTGGTGACCACACGTGACGAGAGGCCGGAGGAGGGGGCGACCGAGGAGCACCTCGACGCGCGCGCCCGCGCCAGGCGCAAGCTCCTTCGCCTCGGCGTCTACGTGGCGCCCGCGGTGATCGGCACGTTGCTCGCGTCGAGGGACGCCCACGCCGCGCCACCTGTCTCCTGCCAGCCGAGCCAGTGCAAGCCCGCGCCCTGCCACCCGCACCCCTGCGGGCCGTACCCCTGCCACCCGGCCGCCTGCAACCCCGGACCGGGCTGCAACCCCGCGCAGTGCAACCCGGCGCAGCCGAACCCGCCGTGAGCGTGGCGCGCGAGGGCCGCATCCTCCCGCGCGGCGCGGCGCTGGCCAGCTGGCGCGACGGTGAGCTCTTGCTCCTCGACGCGGCGAGCGGCGAGGTGCTCCGCGCAGGCGGCCGCTTCGCGGAGGAGCTCACGCGCTGGCTCAGCCGCGGCGAGCGCGGCCCGGCGCTGGCCGCCGCGGGCGAGGGCGCCGCCGGCGCCTGGCTCGCCCGCCTCGCCGGCGAGCCCGCGCTCCCGCTCAGCGCGGCGAGCGCGCTGGCGCTGGAGGGCTTCGAGACGCTCTTCCTCGAGCTCACCGCGCGCTGCAACCAGCGCTGCGTCCACTGCTACGCCTCGGCGAGCCCGGAGGCCTCGGCGCACCTCGACCGCGCCCGCTGCGAGGCGCTCCTCGACGAGGCGCGCGAGCTCGGCTTCGAGCGCGTGCAGCTCACCGGCGGCGAGCCGCTCCTCCACGAGGACGTCGTCGCGCTGGCGGCGCGGGCCGGCGAGCGGGGCCTCGCCTGCGAGCTCTACACGAACGGGCTCCTCCTCGAGGGCGCGCTCCTCGACGAGCTGGCCGCGCTGCGCCCGGCCTTCGCCTTCTCCTTCTACTCGCACCGCGCCGAGGTCCACGACGCCATCACGCGCACGCCGGGCAGCCAGCGGCGCACCCTCGCCGCCATCGAGGCCGTCCTCGCGCGCGGGCTGCCGGCGCGCGCCGCCATCGTCGTGATGCGCGAGAACGAGGGCGACCTGGCCGCCACTCAGGCGCTCCTCTCGGGGCTCGGCCTCGCGGCGGTGGGCGTGGGGTGGAGCGCCGCGGTGGGGCGCGGCGAGCTCTTCGAGGGCGCGCTCCCGCCCGCGCGCGCCAGCGAGCCGCCCGACGCCAGCGTGCCGCCGGACGCCCCGCCCGCGCCGCCCGGGATGGAGCGCCGCCGCGGCCGGCTCGCGGTCGCCGCCGACGGCGCGGTCTACCCCTGCATCTTCAACCGCCGCGATCAGCTGGGGAGCGTCGCCGGCGGGCGCAGCCTGCGCGCGATCCTCGCGGCGCCCGCGCTGCCGGCGGGGCAGGACCCGGCGGCGCGGCTCGCGCAGGCGCGACGGGCGCTCCCCTGCCTCGACTGCCGCCTGACCGCCTGCGCGCTCGCCGCGCTCGGCGAGGCCGCGCGATGAGGCCCCGCCGGGCGGCCGGCGCCACGCACCGCGAGCTCCCCGACGGCGAGCTGGTGGTGCTCTCCGCCGACGGCGAGCGCGCGGTGGTGCTCAACCCGACGGGCGGCGTCCTCTGGGAGCTCGCGGGCGGCGAGCTGGAGCTGGACGAGCTGGCCTCCCTCCTCTGCGAGGCCTTCGTGGAGCTCGACCCGGCCCGGGCGCGGGCCGACGTGGAGCGCCTGGTCGCGGAGCTCGCGTCCCACGGCCTGCTCGAGGACGCGCGGGGACGCTGATGTGGCGCGCCGCCTTCCGGGCGCTCGAGCTCGACGTCCACCTCGAGGTGGCGGCCGACGAGCTGGCGCCGCCGCTGCGCGCCCTCACCGCCACCTACGGCTCGCCCGAGGGCGGCGAGGCCGTCCGCTACCGCGTGACGGGCGGGCCGCCGTGCCTCGAGCGCGGTGACGAGCTCCGCTGCGTGGTCGACGACGAGCGGGACCTCGCCCCCGTCTTCGAGCGTGACCTCTACGACCAGGCGCTGGCGCGCTCGCCGGGGCTCGCGCTCCACGCGGCCGCGCTCGGCTGGCCAGGCGGGGCCTGGATCCTCGCCGGACCGTCGGGGGCGGGCAAGACCACGCTGGCGCTGGCGCTCCTCGGCCGGGGCGCACGCTACCTGACCGACGAGCTCGCCCTGATCGACGGCGCGGCCAGCGTGCGTGGCCTGACCCGGCCGCTCACCCTGCCGGATCCCGCCGCGGAGATCCCGCCCGGCGCCGAGCTCTGCCCGTACGCGATCCGCGCCGAGCCAGGCGCCGAGCGGGGCACGCTCGTCCACCCGGCGCCGCTCCAGCGTGAGCACCGCGCCCAGCCCCTGGCGGCCGTCGTCCTCATCGGTCACGGCGCCGCGGGGAGCGGCCTGCGGCGGATCAGCGCCGGCGAGCTCACCTGCCGGCTGTGGAGCTGCGCCCAGCGACCCACCCAGGAGGCGCGGGCCATCCTCCTCGCGACGGCTGGCAAGACGCCAGGTTACGAGCTGGTGACCGGCTCGGTCGAGGAGGCCTGCGCGGCGCTCGACTCGATCGGATGAGTAAGTAGCAATCCACCGACCTGCGCTTTCTTGTTACGCTGCAAGAATTTGTTGTAGTATCGGATACTGCTCCTCGAAAGATGATCAGAGTCGGGAACCCGGGAGGAGGCCGTGGCAATGCGGGGGAAGAAGAAGGTCTCGCCAGCGATGCCCCAGCAGCAACAGGGACCGACTGATCATGAGCCAGTGCTGGACCTCCAGCAGCACCTCGACGTGATCCGCAAGCGGAAGTGGCTGATCGCCGCCGCCGTGCTGGTGGTGGTCACCGCCGCCGCGCTGTGGACCTTCACCCGCGTCCGCGTCTACCGCGCCAGCGCCGCCGTCCTCATCAGCAAGACGCCGCCCGAGGTGCTGGGGAGCAAGGTCCGCGAGGTGGTGGACCTCTCCCGCGAGTCGTACTGGCAGAACGAGGAGTACCTGCAGAACCAGATCGCGGTCGCCTGCAGCACCGGCGTCGCCACCCTGGCGGCGCGCCGGCTGAACCTGGCGCAGCGCGCCCCCTTCTGGACGCCGCCAGGAGCCACGGCGCGCAGCGGCTTCACCCTCGAGGACGCGG
>JAKLHH010000311.1 GCA_022710245.1 Myxococcota bacterium | reverse complement strand
AGGGCACCGGCCGCCGGGTCCTCCTCTCTGACCTCTGGCTCGGCCTCTCACACCCTGAGCTCTACCGCGTCCCGCGGCTCGGCGTGGACGTCGGCGCCCGCCTCGGGCTCACCCTGCCCACCTCGGCGCCGAGCCAGGCGAGCGGCCTCCGCGCCGCGCTCTCCTTCGGCCTCTCCCTCTCACGCACCGTCTGGAAGCGCCTCGACCTCAGCTACAGCTTCCGGCACGTGCAGTACTTCTATGCTCACAGCACAGCCGACGCCGCGGCGCTCGGCGGCACCGTGATCATCAACGGGCGCGAGGAGCCGCTCTACCAGCCGCAGCGGAGCACCGAGCTCAACCCGAGCTTCGGGTTCCTGAACGAGCTCGCTGCCTCCGTCCGCATCCTGCGCTGGCTGGCCTTCTCGGCCTCCTACTCGCTGAGCAACACCTTCACCTACGCGCTCGCCGCGGCCGACGCCGGGGTGACGGGCGCTGATCCCTGCGCGGACGCCCAGCTCGTCGCCAGCGCGACCCGCGGCCGGGTCACGCCCTGCGGCGAGCGCACCGAGCGCGACAGCCACTGGTTCCAGGCGCACCTGGAGCTGCGCGCGCTGCCCTCGCTGAACATCAGCGTCGGGCTGAGCACGCTGCAGCCGGTGCGCCACGAGGGCGCCGGCGTCTCCAACCCGTTCCTGCAGACCGTCCCCAGCGTGAACTACACGACCGTCGAGCTGGGGCTCGAGGTGGACATCGAGCGCGCCGCGCGCGCGCTGTACCGGCTGGGCTCGCGGCGCCGCTAGCCGACGAGCCCGCCGGAGCTGAGGTGAGAAGATGCGCACGCTCCTTCGCTCCCTGCTCCCCTGCCTCGCCCTCCTCGGCGCCTGCGCCAGCCAGCAGCCGCCGCGCAACACCGTGCAGCACGGCGCCATCGCCAAGGAGGACCTGATCGGCGTGGACGGCAAGTCGGTCTGGTACTACCTGCAGACCGTCGTCGACGTCCCCTACGCGACCGGGTTCACCTTCACCGGCGAGCAGTCGACGCTGGAGAAGATCCGCTGGGACATCCAGGAGAAGGTCCTCTACGCGCGGCGGGCCTACGAGTGGGTGCGCGGCGCCGAGGGGACCTCCTCCGGAGAGCAGGGCGCGCTGCCCGGCAAGGTGATCGGGGCGCCGGTGGCCGCCTTCGCGATCGAGAAGCACTTCGACATCATCCGCGACTACAACAGCGCGACGGGCGAGGAGATCAACAGGATCGTCGAGAACGACACCGACCGCCGCTGGTATGACCGCCGCTTCGTCCGCGTCGACTGGTCGAAGAACCTGGTGCCGAGCTTCGAGTTCCTGGTGCACTTCGACGACGAGTCCGTCGCGCCGCTGAAGCAGGTGGCGGTCCCCTACTACGTCAGCGACCCGAACGACCCCGACGCCTTCCGCCTGCGCCGACCCGACCCCTCCGCCGAGGACTCGCGCCCGACGGCGAGCTACCTGGAGGCGACGAACAAGCTCCTCGTCACCCCCGACCAGACCACCCTCAGCGACGAGAGCGGCACCTACAAGCTGCCCGCCTGCTACCTCGCCGAGGACTACGGGCCGGAGTTCGCCTCGACCGACTGCTCGCCGCAGGAGATCAAGGTGCGCCACTCCTTCCTCCGCGCTGGCCAGCGCGACTACGACCCGCTCGTCTTCGACGACCGCTGGATGGAGCGCTTCGGCTACTTCTCGACGGAGCGCCAGAGCTACGACCCGCAGTACCGGGAGACCGAGACGGGCCGCATCCGCCTCGCCAACCGCTGGAACCTCTGGCAGCGCTCGCTCGCCGAGCAGACCTGCGTGATCAAGGACCACTACAAGGCCGGCCCCGATCCGCAGCTGGCGCGCGACGCGGCGCGCGCCGCCGCCGACGCCGCCTGCGCCAAGGCCGTCGGGGAGGGCTCGCAGTGCGCCTCTGCCATCGGCCGCTGCACGCTCCCCTACGAGCAGCGCGAGGGCATCCGCAAGATCACCTACACGCTCAGCGTCGGCTTCCCCGCCGACCTGGTCTCCACGGCGCAGGCCTCGGTCGCCTCCTGGAACGACGTCTTCCAGACCACCGCCGCGCGCCTCCTCCACCCGAAGGACGACCCGCTCGACGCCAAGCTCCTCGCCTCGCGCAAGCAGGAGCTGGGGACCGTCTTCGAGCTGAAGGAGAACGACTGCAACGAGGCGCACGTCAACGAGGTGGTGCAGGCGGACCCGTCGCTGGCCGCCGCCGTGCAGCAGGCGACCGGCGCCGAGGGGCCGCCCTACACCCTCGCCGAGGGCAAGCTCCTCACCCTCGCCTGCTCCGCCCTCGAGCAGGCCACCGCCTCCTGGCCAGCCGCCGAGCGCTTCGTCTGGCAGCGGATCGGCGACCTCCGCAGCAGCATGCTCTACTGGGTGCCGGTGCCGACCCGCGGAGGGCTCCTCGGCTACGGCCCCTCGTCGGTCGATCCCGAGACCGGCGAGATCATCCAGGGCTCGGCCTTCATCTATGGCGCTGTCCACGACACCTACGCCGCCCGCGCCACCGACGTCGTCGGGCTCCTCAACTGCAGCGACGAGGCCTGCGTGCAGACCTACTCGCGCGGCGTGCCGGTCTCCGACTGGGTGGCCCTGGCGAAGAGCCCGGGCGCCCAGTCGCGCCTGCACGGCGACGCCGAGGTGGCGAAGATGGCTGGCGCCATGCAGCTCGGGTGGCTGAAGGGGCTCGGCAAGAGCCTTCCCCAGCTGCAGTGGCGAAGCCTCGAGGGGCTCCGCAAGTCCATGCGCCAGCGCGCCTCGGCGCTCGCCACCTCGCCGCTCCTCGGCCAGAACGGCGCCAGCGCCTCCTCCCGCCTGCGCGCGATCGCGGGGACCTCGCTCGAGGACATGGCCCGGAACCAGTTCCTGCAGGCGCTCGGTCGGCCGGCCGGGAGCCTGGCCACGCCCGGCGACCTGCCCGGCAAGACCTCGCTCTACGACTGGGCCGGCCCCGGCATGGTGGAGGCGCGGCGCAAGGCGCGCCGGCAGCTGGCCAAGCGGCGAGTGGAGCTGGCGAGCTTCTACGACAACGCGATCCTCGGGCTCGCCCTCCGCTACAAGGACGCGGGCGCCCCGCGCGACAAGATCTACACCGACCTCCGCGCGCGCCTCTACCAGGGGGCCGCCGAGCACGAGATCGGCCACACCCTGGGGCTGCGCCACAACTTCGCCGCCTCCTTCGACGCCTTCAACTACCAGCCCGCCTACTGGAAGCTCCGCGCGCTCGACCCGCAGGGCAAGGCGCTGCCGCGCTACAAGACCGGCCTGAGCGACCGCGAGCTGAAGGGCGACGCGGGCGACCCCACCGCGCGCGAGGGGCTCGGCTCCTATCAGTACTCCTCGGTGATGGACTACGGCGCCAAGTTCAACGCCGACATCGGGGGGCTCGGCTACTGGGACGTGGCGGCGATCAAGTTCGGCTACGGCCAGCTCGTCGAGGTCCTCGACAAGGTGAGCGCCTCGGCCGACGACCGCTACCTCCTCGCCAACGTGCAGACCTCGATGCGCTGGGGCGAGCCGCAGCTCTTCACCCTCACCTGCGACGGCAAGAGCTACCGCAGCGTGCACTACACGGAGTACCCACGCCTGGTCGGCGGGGTCGCCAACCTGACGCGCGCGAACCGCGTCGACGTGCCGCTGCGCAAGATGACGACGAGGAAGCTCTCCGCCCTCGCGCCAGGCTGCGCAATCTACGGCGAGGACGCGCTCTGGGATTCGGACGTCCCCGTCGACGACCGCGGGCGGTTCGAGGCGCCCTACCGCTTCTGCTCCGACGAGTACGAGGGGGCGACCCCCGGCTGCAACGCCTTCGACGGCGGCGCCGACATGTACGAGCAGACGCTCCTCGCCACGGACACCTACCAGTCCTACTACCTCTTCAACAACCTGAAGCTCGATCGCCTCGGCTTCTCCTTCTGGGGCTACCTCGACACCCTGCAGACGCGCTACTTCGACCTGCTGCGCTCGTCGATGCAGTTCTACCTGCTGCAGCGCGCGGAGCTCGCCGGCGACCCGCGCAACGGCAAGTTCCTCGGGGACACGGAGCTGGAGGCGTTCTTCAAGGCCGACGACGGCTACGGCCCCTGGACGGTCGCGGTGGATCGCTCGATCAACTTCTTCCTCGGCATCCTCGCCACGCCGGAGCCGGGGCAGTACTGGCTCGACGACCTCGACAGCTACGGCATGATCCCCTACGTCGACGTCGCGACCGGCCAGGAGCTGCCGCCCGACCTCGAGCTGGCGCTGCCGACGGGCAAGTACGGCTCCTCCACCTGGGACTTCGACTCCGGCTACTTCTGGTACGACCGGCTCAGCCACGTCGGGGTCTTCCACGACAAGTACCTCGCGCTCTGGACGCTCACCAACGCGGACACCTACTTCCTCGGGCGCGACACCTCGGCCGACCTCAGGCAGTACTCGATCAACTACTACCGGCTCTACCCCGACCTCCTCACGCGCTACCTGCAGGGGACGATGACCGAGACCTGGGCCGCGACCGGGCACTGGGCCGCCGACAAGAAGCTCATGGCGCGTGACTACACCATCGCGACGCCGCCCGCGGGCGCGCACCCGGTGGACCCGCAGCTCGGCTTCTCGGTGAAGTTCTTCGCCGGGCTGCTCGGCGTCAGCCAGATCCCGCGCACCTTCGACACCTCCTTCCTCGACAGCTGCCGCATCTGGGTGAAGGGCTCGGTGGAGGAGATCACGCCGTCGCAGACCCCGGTCTGCTTCGCCGACCTCTTCGGCAAGAAGTCCTTCTGCGCGATGACGCTGAAGGACGCGGCGGGCGTGCAGACGGGGGTGGGAGCGGGCATGATCGAGAAGGCGAACGAGCTGAAGGCGGCCTACACGGCCGACCCGACGGACGAGAACAAGCTCGCGGTGCTGCAGTACATCGACAGCCTCGAGCTGATGCGCAGCATCACCCGGGCCTACTCGCACTCGCCGCTCGAGTAGCGGCGACCAACCGGAGGAGAGAGAGATGAGAGCACTCTGCGCGGCCACCGCGCTCGCGCTCGCCCTGCTCGGCGGGGCGGCGCAGGCCGGAGACAAGAAGACGGGCGGCAAGGAGGTGAAGACCGCCACGGGCCTCCGCTACGTCGATCTGGTGGTGGGCAAGGGCGCCTCCCCGAAGAAGGGGCAGACGGTGCGCGTGCACTACACGGGCACGCTGACGAACGGCAAGAAGTTCGACTCCAGCCGCGACCGCGACGAGCCGTTCGACTTCCAGATCGGCATGGGCCAGGTGATCAAGGGCTGGGACGAGGGCGTCCTCAGCATGAAGGTCGGCGGCCGGCGCAAGCTGATCATCCCGCCGCACCTCGGCTACGGCGCCAGGGGCACCCCGGACGGCGCCATCCCGCCCGGCGCGACGCTGATCTTCGACGTGGAGCTGCTCAAGATCGTGCAGTAGTAGCTGCCCCGCCGCCCACCTCACGCCGCGGCGGTTCCTCGGGGGCGTTCGCGCTCCCCTCGGGGTCTTGCCGGCCGGCGGTCGCACCTCCTCGCGAGCCGACCGCCGGGCGCTCCTGCTCGAGCAGCCGCAGGAGGTCGTCGAGCCCGAAGGGCTTGGCGAGGATCGGCACACCGGACCTGCGCAGCTCGCGTCCGGGCGCGCCGCCCGTGATGAGCACCAGGCGCTCCAGGAGCGCGGGGCGCTCACGCTCCACGGCCTCCACCAGATCCAGTCCCGAGCCCTCCGGCATCATCACGTCGCAGAGGACGACGTCGAAGGTCTGGTCGGAGAACAGCGCGCGGCGCGCGGCCCCGAGGTTGTCCACGGTGGTCACGTCAAAGGCCGGCGCGAGAGTCCGGGAGAGCGAGCCGAGCACCGCCGCGTCGTCATCGACGAGCAGCAGCCGGTGCCGCTCGCCCGACCAGCGAGGCACGGTCCTCGCCTGCCCCGGCTCCGGCGCGGCCGGCCGGTCCGGGGCCAGCGGCAGGACGATGGTGAAGCGCGCGCCGCCCTCCTGGCGGTTCTCCACGGAGATGGTGCCAGCTACCGCCGTCACCAGCGCCCGCGAGATCGAGAGGCCGAGGCCGTAGCCTTGCCCCACCTCCTTGGTCGTGAAGAACGACTCGAAGATGTGCGGGAGGACCGCCGCCGGGATGCCGCTCCCGCTGTCCTCGACCATGATCGTGACGCCCTCCCCGGAGCGCCGCGCGGTGACCCGGATCTCGTTTCCCTCCAGGTGCCCCACCGGGATCGCGTGCGCGGCGTTCACCAGCAGGTTGAGGACCACCTGCGAGAGCTTCCCCTCGTCGATGGCCACCTGGGGCAGGTCCTCGTCGACCTCGACGCGGAGGCGCGCGCGGTCGCGCAGCTGGACCATCGCGATCTTGGCGGCGGATTCGATCGCGGGCCCGACCCGGCCGGGGACCTCCACCCGGCTCGAGCGGCTGAACTCGGAGAGCTGGCGGATCACGGCGGCGATCCGGTCGACCCCGTCCAGCGCCTCGCGGGTGAGGTGGAGGAGCTCCTCGTCGTGCTCGAGCTCGTCCTCGAGGAGCTGCAGGTTTCCCCGCACGTACGTGAGGGGGTTGTTGACCTCGTGGGCCACGCCGGCGGCGAGCCGGCCGACCGCGGCGAGCTTGCCCGCCTCGGCGAGCTCGAGCTCCTTCTCCATCGTCGCCTTGGCGATCGCCTCCCGCATCAGCGCGCGCAGCTCCTCGGCCATGCGGTTGAAGCGAGCCCCGAGCTGTCCGATCTCATCGGTCGAGCGCAGCTCCACCCGCGCCCCGAGGTCCCCCGCCGCCATCTTCTCCACCTGCCGGGAGAGCGCCACGATCGGTCGCGAGAGCCTCACCCCCTGCAGGACCGCGATCACCACTCCCAGGACCAGACCGAGGAGCCCCACGCCCATGGCGATGCCGAGGCTGAGCCGGAACTCCTGCCGCCTGGCCACGGTGGCGCGCCCGAGCTCTCTCTCGAGGGGTCCCAGGCTGTAGGCGAGCAGCACCGCGCCGCTCAGCTGCTGCCCCTGCACCGGCGCGAGGAGCACGAAGGCGCGCTGGGTGCGGCCGCGCCCCGCCGGGCCGGGGCTCCGTGGAGCGTCGTACTCGACCCCGTACCTCTCGACCACACCCCGGGCCGCGAGGGCATCTCGCAAGAGCCCGGTCGCAGCTCCACCGACCAGCGTCGGGTCGCTGTGCGCCAGCACCTGGCCGTGGCGGCTGACCACCCCGACGCCGAGCACCATCCGCTCGGCCTCCGCCGCGTTGCGCACGATGGTCTGGAGCGTGATGAAGTCGCTCTGGACGAGCGCCAGCTTGGTCACCTCGGAGAGGAGCTGGAGCTGGGCGGCGGCCGCGCCGCGCAGGCGCTCGCGGAGGGTGGCCTCGAGCTGCGCGTGTGAGGCCTCGAAGGCGCGCTGGTCCAGGATCGCCTGCGCTGCGGTGATGAGCACCACGACGGCGACCAGCGGGAGCGCGCACATGGCAACGAGCTTGGCGCGGATCGTGGCGCGACGTGCCATCTGCACTCCGACTCCGGAACCCTCGGGTCCAGTATTGCAGGATCGGTCGGAATACTACAGCTGTTCCGGCGGCCTGCTCACGCGATGGTCCTGAAAGGAGCGTGAAGGTGGAGAGACGGTCGAGCTCCACGAAGAGGGGTGGAGCGCGCGAGGGCCGTCAGACCTGCGCGACCATCTCCGCGAGGTAGCGCGTGATGTCGTCCGACTCCAGCATCGGCCGCCCCTCGACGACGAGGCAGGGCACCTGGGTCTTGCCGGTGAGCTTCTTCAGCTCCTCCATCGCGGACGGGTCGGTGTCGATGCGCTTCACGGCGATCCGGTCGCCGAGGTGCAGGTTCTCGCGCGCGTTGAGCACGCGAAGCGAGAAGCCGCAGCTCCCCTTGACGTAGAGCACCGAGCCGTCTGGCAGGCCCCGCAGGGGCGACGCGGCGCGGAGCCCGGCCCCGTGCTCCCGGTCGACCTGCTCGCA
>JAKLHH010000310.1 GCA_022710245.1 Myxococcota bacterium | reverse complement strand
TCGGTGTCGTGGTCGTGCTCCTGGCAGATGATCCCCGCCTCGGTGAGCGTGTGGAAGGTGGCCCTGGCGACCCGGTTCGGGAACGCGAGCACCGCGATGTTCGCCGGCCGGATGCCGCGCTCCGTGATCAGCTTCTTGATCTCCCTCGCGACCGCCTCGGCCTCCTTGTTCCCCACGCAGGGCAGGTGCCGGGGCTCCGGTCCCGAGCGAGCGGCCGCCTCGGGCTCGAGCAGGTCCGCGTCGTCGCCCTGCTCGGAGCGGATCCCCCCATGCACGACGCCCAGGAGCGGACGCGCGGCCTCGAGGATCTGCCGCGTGTTCCGGTAGTTCTTGCGGAAGGCGAAGCTGCGGCTGCCGTGGACCGCGATGCCGACGTCCTTCCAGCGGAAGCCGCGCTCGTAGATGCGCTGCGCGGCGTCGAAGCCGATGAAGAGCTGGCCATTGCGCGCCAGCGCGGCGGCTAGACGGAGCGCGATCGGAGGCAGGTCCTGCGCCTCGTCGACGAAGACGTAGTCGTACCCTGGCGCGGAGGCGCCGCGCTCGTTCATCTGCGCCAGCGCCTGCAGCACGACGTCATCCCAGTCGAGGCGCCGGCCCGCGCAGCGGCGGCCGTAGCCCTCGTAGACCTCCCAGACCAGCTCGCGCAGCGCGGGCGCGAGCGGCCGGGCGGCGCCATGCCGCTCGAGCTGCAGGTACCCGCGCTTCTCGCTCACGCCGCGACCCTTGATGAGGTGAAGCTCCTCGGTCCAGAAGGTCCGGGGGTAGGTCCAGAGCGCCGACTCGCGCGAGCGGGCGCGAACCTCCTCGACGACGGAGTCCAGGACCTCGCCCTTCTGGCTGTCGTTCATCACCTGGTGTGGACGGACCCCGACGAAGTGCACGCACCACTGGTGAACGGTATGGACGTCCACGTTCCGCAGCAGGTCGCCGCCGAGCGCGTGGAGCAGCTCCCGCGACGCGGCGACGAGGGAGCGGTTGTAGGAGAGGAACATCACGCGCGGCGCGCCGAAGAGGAGCTGGTCGCGCACCAGCCGGCGGATCCGGTGCAGGGCAACCGCGGTCTTGCCCGAGCCCGCGACCCCCCGCACGACGATGGTGCCCCCGGAGCCGAGGTCGACAGCGCGCTGCTGGGACGAGTCGAGGTTGAGGAGCAGATCGGTCACGCGCTGGTGCAGGAAGTCGAGCAGGTGCGTCTCGTCGCTGGCGCAACGCACCAGGAGGTGCTCGTGCGAGGGGAGGCCGGCGCAACGCTGGGCGAAGCGGAAGCGGAGCTTGTCCTTTACCTCTGGCGGGAGCGGGAGCGCCTCGAGCACGGGCAGGGCCGGGACGTTCTGCACCGCCGCGATCAGCTCGCCGGGCACGCCGAGCTCGCGGAGCTCGGAGCGGGCCTCGGCCGCGAGGGGCGGCTCGGCGCCGGCCGGCCGGAGCTGACCGGGCGCGACGTAGAACCAGAGCTTGAGCTGCTCCGCGTCGCGGCTGATCCCGAGGACGCGCTCGCCCCCCACCTGCAGGCCCCGCGGGGTGGCGTCGGTCGGAGCGCGAGAGGCGAGCGAGCCGAGGGCCTGGACCAGAGGCTCGGGCGCACGGCGTGCTTCGTCGACGAACTGCTGGCTTGCAAGGATCGGCATCAACGATGTCCCAGGAAACGAGTGACCTCCCCCCGGTCCTCCTCACAGGCCCACTCACGCTCGAGCCCGCCCTGCGCCCGGATGAAGCGGAAGATGCGCCCGAGGAGGCTCTCACTGCCCAGTCCGGCCACCAGGTGCCGGAGGTGTCCGACGATGATCAAGCGCCGCTTCGCGCGGCTGAGCGCGACGTTCACCAGGTTCGGGGCCGCCGTGTTGCGGAGCTCGTCGAGGAAGCGACAGGGCGTGCCGGGCGCCTCGACGGTGTCGAAGATGACCAGCTCCTTGTCGCGCCCCTGGAAGCGATGGACGGTGAAGACCTCGACCTCGCCGGACTCGAGGCCGGGTGCGTTGCGCGAGCGCAGCGCCTCGCGGATGGCGCGGACCTGCGCCCGATAGGGAGTGATGACGGCGACGTCACGGGTCGAGGCCGCGAGGACGAGCTCGCTGACGATCCGCGCGTGCGCGAGGTTCTGCTTGGAGCCGGTGCGCGTCGACTCGGAGCGGCAGTCGCGCGAGACGCTGTCGAGGAGCAGCACGGCCGGAGGCGGCTCGGCGCTCTCGAGGACCCGCGCGCTGTCGCGGAGCCGGTCGGCGTAGAAGTGGTGGCTGACGACCCGCGAGATGTCGGGGTGCATTCGGTACTGCTCGGCCAGCATCACGCGCTGCGGGTGGTCGCGCTCGGGGTCGTCGGCGCCCGCGCTGGCGAAGACGTGGCGCCCCATCCAGTCGCGCACCTGGGGGTGGTCGGAGCGGACGATCGTCGGGAGCTGCATGAAGTCGCCGACCGCCACCGCGCGGCGGGTCGCCATGCAGCCGGCGATGAAGCTGTGCGGGAGCGCGGCAACGCTCGCCTCGTCGATGATCACGTTCTCGGGGCGGAGCGCCATCACGGGGCGGTTGGTGAAGAGCCGGGTCAGCGTGGTCGCGACGACCTTCGCGGCCTTGAGCGCCTCGACGGCAATGGGGTCGAAGCTCTCGAGGAGGCGTGCGGCCTCCTCGGCGAGGTCGCTCTGCTTCTCGCGGCGGGCGAGGTCGGCGGCCGCGAGGAGGCGCTTGGGGAGCGGGACGCCGGCGGAGGTGAGGCGCCGCGGCGGCTCGGCGAGGGCGCTGGCGATGCGGCGACAGAGCTCCTCGGCGGAGCGGGCGAGCTCGGGGTGATCGGCGAGGAGGCGCGCGTGGAGGACGTCGTCGAGGGAGACGCCGCGGCCTTGCAGGCGCTCGCCCCGCGCGCCGATGCGGAGCGCCTCGCCGGGCGCCCAGGCGCCCGTCTCCAGCACCTGGAGGAGCGCGTTGTCGGTGGCGACGTTGGTGTGCGCGGTGAGGAGGACGCGCTCGCCGCGCTCGACGAGGCGCCGCACCAGGTGACCGACGGTCCAGGTCTTGCCGGTGCCGGGCGGCCCCCAGACGTAGGAGACGTCGTGCTGGAGCACGAAGTCGATCGCGCTCTCCTGGGAGGAGTTCAACGCGGGTGGCCCGCTTGTCGAGGGCAGCGATGGCGCGGATGACGGCGGGGGCGCCGCTTCGTCGCGGGGCGGCGGGGCGCCGGGCTGACCGGAGAGGAGCGCGAGCCCGCGCTCGCGCGAGAACTGCTCGGGCTGGTCGAGGATGGTCTGCAGCCTCGCCGCGAGCGCGGTGAGGAGGTAGCTCGGATCGAGGTGCAGGATGGCCTCGGGCACGGTCTCGCCGAGGCTGCCACGCAGCGAGAGGTCGAGGCGCTCGAGCTCGACGTCGTGCTCGAAGACGTCGGCCGCGCTGCTCTCCGCGCTGGCCATCACGAGGAGCGGGGTGTCGACGGGGAGGTGGAGGTCGAGGTCGCAGCGGAAGCGGTAGAGGTAGGCGCCAGGCTCGGGCACGAGGAGGCGGCCGTCGCGGACGCGGACGGTGCCGAGCTCGCCGAGCTTGCCGAGCGCCTGCTGGACCGTGCTGCGTTCGAGCTCGATCGCCTGCAGCATGCGGGCGAGCATGTCCTGCAGGGGGACGGCGTCTGGCATCGGCCCGGCTCCTGTTGGCAGCGCGAGGTGTTGAGATCCCAAGCGTAAGCGCAGGTGGAGGGTCGTGTCGTCATCCAAACGGATGACGCGGACAGGCTACTCGAGATCGTCATCCTGAGAGCGGGCAGAAGCGACTTGAACGCGGGTCCCGAGGTCCGTACCTCTTCGTGCCAGCATCAGCGCTCTCGGACGGACGCGCAGGCCTTGAGCCGTGCCATGGCGTCGGGCTAGAGTCTGATCGTCTGTCGAGGGGAAGTTCCGATGAGCGTCTCGCTGGGCCAGCTGCGGCGGTGGATGACCGCGCGCGAGTGCGAGCACCTCGAGTTCAAGGAGGCCAAGCAGAGCTACTCGGCGGACGACCTCGTGAAGTACTGTGCCGCGCTCGCGAACGAGGGCGGCGGTCAGCTGGTCCTCGGGGTGACCAACCGGCTGCCGCGCAGGGTGGTCGGCACGGCCGCCTTCCCGGACCTCGCGCAGGTGACGCACAATCTGCTGCAGCGGCTGCGCCTCCGCGTCCAGCTCGAGGAGCTGGCGCACTCCGACGGCCGCGTCCTCGTCTTCACGGTGCCGTCGCGCGCGGTCGGCATGCCGGTCGAGGTGGGCGGCACGTACTGGATGCGGGCCGGCGAGAGCCTGACCGGGATGACGCCCCACGTGCTGAAGCAGATCTTCGACGAGGCCGCGCCCGACTTCTCCGCCGAGGTCTGCCCGCGAGCGACCCTCGGGGATCTCTCCGGCGAGGCCATCGAGGTGTTCCGCCGAGCCTGGGCCCGCAAGTCGAGCCCGCAGGTCGCAGGCTTCTCGGTCGAGCAGCTCCTCGGGGACAGCGAGCTGGCCATCGATGGGCGGGTCACGGTCGCGGCGCTCGTGCTCTTTGGCTCGCAGAAGGCGCTCGGGCGCTTGCTGCCGCAGGCGGAGGTGGTCTTCGAGTACCGCAGCAGCGAGACCAGCGGGCCCGCGCAGCAGCGGCTCGATCTGCGGAAGGGCTTCTTTCTCTTCTTCGACGAGCTCTGGCAGGCGATCGCGGCCCGCAACGACGTGCAGCACTACCAGGAGGGGCTCTTCGTCTGGGACGTGCCGACCTTCGACGAGACCGTGGTCCGCGAGGCGGTGCTGAACGCGGTGGCGCACCGCGACTACCGACTGCAGGGTTCGGTCTTCGTGCGGCAGCACCCCCGGAGGATAGAGCTCGTGAGCCCTGGGGGCCTCCCGCCTGGCGTCACCCTCGAGAACATCCTCTGGAAGCAGGCGCCGCGGAACCGCCGCATCTGCGAAGCGTTCCAGCGCTGCGGCCTGGTCGAGCGCTCGGGCCAGGGGATGAACCGCATCTACGAGAAGAGCATCCGGCAGGGCAAGGCGCTCCCCGGGTTCAGCGGGACCGACGAGTACCAGGTGGCGCTCTGCCTGCACGGCACCGTGGAGGACGCGCTGATGGTCGGCTTCCTCGAGCAGGTGGGCCAGGAGCAGCTCGCGAGCTTCACCACGGAGCACTTCCTCGCGCTGAGCGAGGTGCAGCGGTCGCAGAAGGTCAGCGAGCGGCTCGCGCCGGCGCTGGACCAGCTCCTCGAGCTGGGGGTGGTCGAGCGCGTGAGCAGGGGGCGGTACGTGCCCTCGCGGCGGTACCTCTCGCACCTCGGCCGGAGCGGCGAGTACACCCGCAAGAAGGGGCTCGACCGCGAGACGAACCGGATGCTGCTCCTGAAGCACATCCGGGAGAGCGGCGGCGAGGGCGCGAAGATGGAGGAGCTGCTGCAGGTGCTGCCGGCCCTCAGCCGGCATCAGGTGGGCCGGCTGCTCCAGAGCTTGAGGAGCGAGGGGAAGGTGGCTCAGCTCGGAAGGACGAAGGGGGGACGGTGGATTGCGTCACCAGGCGCGCAATCCGCGCAATAAGCGCGCAAACCCGCCCGCCCAAGCACTCGAAACTATGAGGTACTGGTTTGCGTCACCCGCGCAAATCCGCGCCATTGGCGTTTGCGTCGATGACGAGGATGACTGAGGTTCGACTCCGGCGAATGGGTTGCGCTCGCTGGCTCGTCGCGCGCCCATTGAGCCACGAGCGCGCCCCGTGCCATCCTCGAGACCACGGACGGAGGGACTTCGGGGAGTGCCTGACGCGGTCGCCTGCCCCTTCTGCGCGATGCCTCCGGCGCGCGTTGTCGCCGAGAGCCCCCTCGCGTTCGCGGTGCGGGACGGCTTCCCCGTCAGAGGCGCCAGCGCGCCGCGGGCTTCTGCTTTCGGCGGCATCGTGCAGCGGAGGTGCACACGGCTGGGTCACGCTGGCGACAGCAGAGGAGGACCCGATGGCTGACACCGAGACGAGCGTCCTCGCGGAGACGGCCGACGCGCTCCACGCCGCGGTCCGGAAGAAGAAGAGCGACGCGGTCCGCGCGCTGGGCGAGGAGCTGAACGCGCGCGGGGGCTTCGCGCTGATGCAGGCCGCGCATCGCGAGCTCGTGCAGCGCCACCGGCACAGCGCCCGGCTGGTCGAGATGCTGTGGACGGGGATCGGGGTCTGGCGCGGGTGAGTCGCGGAGTGCGCGTCTGCATCCACCGCGGCGCCGAGGAGATCGGCGGCACCTGCATCGAGCTCGAGGCGGAGGGCGCGCGGATCGTCCTCGACCTCGGGCTCCCGCTCGACGCGGAGCTCGGCGAGGTGGCGCTGCCCGCGGTCCCGGGCCTCGCCGCGGCGGACCCCTCGCTCCTCGGCGTGGTGATCTCGCACCCGCACCAGGACCACTACGGTCTGGCCCACCTCGTCCCGCGCGAGACCCGGTTCCTCGTCGGACGGGCGGCCGCGGCGCTCGAGCCCCTCCTCGCGCCCCTGCTCACGCCCCTCCTCGCGCCCCTGCTGGAGCCCTTTCTCTATCCCTATCCTTTCGATGATCGCCTCGAGGAGCAAGCCGGGGGATGGGGCATCCCCGAGCTGGCCGCGGCGATCCGGTACGCGCTGATGACGAACGAGCTCTTCGAGTTCGGTGATGGCCACTTCATGCGCCATCGCCGATGGAGTGATCACGGGCGAGGATCTGCGCAGGTGTCCGAGACCTAGCGCCTCCCCGCCCTGATCGCCTCGCGCACTTCATCGATCGTGGCCCCGCGCAGGAGCCGCTCGTGGAGCTGGCTCAGCGCCTCTGGTTCCAGCGCGTCGAGCTCCGGGGCGAGCGCGAGCCCCTCGTCGCCAAAGCGGATCTCCAGGGCCTGGCGCACGAGCGCGATCGCTTGCCGGCGGCCCTGCTTGAGCCCTTCCTTGATCCCTATCCGCTCGATGCTGGTGACATACGGCATCTTCTTCTCCTCCTCGAGCGCCTTGGCCTCGCGCCAGAAGTCGTCGTCGAGCTCCTCGGGCAGGGCGAGCAGCCAGTCGACGAAGCGAGAGAGCTGCCTCACCTCCCGCTCCCCGAGGCCGCGCCGGTGGAGCTCACGAACGAGCCCGAGCTTTGCCTGCAGCCGCCCGGGGTTGTCCCCGTGGGTTCGCTGCGCGTCGAGGTGCGCCATGACCAGCACCGCGAAGGGGCTCGGGCTCTGCTCCAGCTCCTCCCGGTGCTTCCCGAGGTCGAGCAGCTTGACCGCCGGGAAGCGCAGGCTCACCTGACACCCCCATAGCGTATAGCCGAAGGAGGAGGGGCGCCACCCGCGCCGGCCGTCGGCGAGGACGGCGAGGCTGACGACCCTGCGGCCGTGGCGGTCGAAGAGGCGGTAGTTGTAGACGACCATGCGCTGCTCGAAGTCGCGGTCGTGCTGGCCCTGGACCTCGACGTGGACGAGGACCCAGGCCTCCGCGCCGTCCTTGCAGTGGACGCGAGCGAGCTTGTCGACGACGCGGGAGCCAAGCTCTGCCTCGCGGGTCACCTGCTGGAGCTCCTTGTCGAGGAACTCGTAGCCCCGCGACCAGTCGATGCCAGCGTGCACCTCGGGGAAGAGGAGCGCGAGGAAGGCCTCGAAGTAGACCTCGATCGCAATTCGCCCTGCTCGCGTCCTGCGGACGCTCCGCGGTGAAGGGCGAATTTCCACGGGCTGTCGTAGTCGTCGTTCGCGTCGGCCATGCCCGCGGGAGGAGCAAGGGCGGGGCCAGCACCGCACGGCGCGTGATCTCGCGGATCGGTGCGGCGTGGTCGAAGGCGTCGTCCGGATGTCGGTCCGGCGCGGCCGGTGCGCCGGACGCGTGGCTCGCGGCCTTCACTTCCTCTGCAGGATCGTCCCTCCGATCCCGACCGCATAGACGACCCCGGACGGCGCGACCCAGACGCCGTAGAGGTGCTGGGTGGTCCCGGAGGGCTCGACTTTCCAGGAGGCGCCGTCGTGGCGAGCGATCTTGCCCGCCGCCCCGACGACGTAGACGTTGTTCGG
>JAKLHH010000031.1 GCA_022710245.1 Myxococcota bacterium | reverse complement strand
GGCCTCCAGCCCCTTCAGCGCGCCGGTCTCGGTCTCGACGAGCGACGCCATCCGCTGGTGCATCTGGCTGATCGAGCGCGCCACCGCGCGGGGCACCAGGCGGTCCTGCCGCATGTGGTTGCGCAGCTCGCGGAGGCCGTCGACCAGCAGCCCGTGCTGCTGGTGGACGCTGTGCGCCTTCTCCAGCCGCAGCGGCGGGCTGAGGTCGGGCTCCTTCTCGAAGAGGAGCAGGCGGTCGGCGAGCACGCGGAGCGCCTGCTCGGCGAGGAGCTCCTGCTGGGAGAGCGTCCGCGCGTGCTTCTCCTCGGCGCTGTAGATGCGCACCCGCCGCGGCGCCGAGCGCGCGCGCTTGGGACCGGAGACGGTGTCGTTGTCGAGCGCCTCGACCCAGTAGGCGAGGCGCGCTCCTGGCTCCAGCTCGATCAGGCCGAGGTCCCAGTCGAACTTGCCGACCACGGTGCGCTTGCGCTCCGTGCCGGTCCTCCAGAGCTGGACCCGCTCCGGCTTGCGCGCGCCGACCTGGTAGACCAGCTCGACCAGGTTGAGGCCGAAGTCGTCCTCCACCGCGTAGCCGATCTCCAGGCGGTGGCGCGAGGTGACCTCGAGGACGTCGACGGGGCCGAAGAGCGTCACGCGCGGCAGGGCGTCCGGCTCGAGCTCGATGCGGTGCCGGATCGGGTCGAGGAGCCTGGCGCGCTGGTCAGGCGGCGCCACCTCGAAGCGATAGTGGCCATCCGCCGCGACCAGCAGCCGCCCGTCGAGGCTGCGGTCCTTGCCCACCGTCAGCTCGAGGTGCGCGCGGCCGGCGGAGCCCCAGCTGACGACGAGGCCGGCGCTCGCCGGGCGCACGAGCGAGGTGGCGGTGATGCGGACCAGCGTCCCCTTCGGCGCGGTGATGTCGCCCGTCGAGCTCAGCACCACGCGCGGCGGCCGGCCAGTGTAGCGCGGGTACTGGTAGACCAGCTTGAGGTCCCCGACGAGCGGAGTCCGCGCGGTGAGCCCCTCCTCGGGCACGCCGGGCGCGAAGAGCTTGGCCGCGCCGCGGCGAACCGTGTCCGAGGAGTGGGTGGCGGCGAGCGCCCAGAGGAGCGCCGTCGCCGCCGCGAGGACGGCGGTGAGCTTGAGGCGCGAGGCCGGTACGTGCACCTCGGCCGGCTGCGCGCGCAGGCGGCTCCAGGTCGAGCTGGCGAGCGCGTGGTAGAGCCCTGCGGAGAAGCGCGCGTCGGCGCGGCCGAGCTGCTGCCCGAGCTCGACGGTGGAGAGCAGGTCGCTGAGCAGCGCGGGACGCCTCGCGCCCACCTCGCGGGCGACCGCGGCCTCGCCGGCGAGGTGACGGAAGCGCAGGACGAGGTGGAGCCCGAAGAGCGCCGCCGAGCCGATCAGCAGGGTCAGCCCGACGACGCGCAGCGTGACGAGGTAGTCGAGCACCGCGGCGGCCGCGAGGAGCGCGAGCACCGTCACCGCGGCGCCGGAGAGGAAGAGTCCCCCGTCCTGCACGAGGTAGAGCAGGTGGAGCCGCCGGCGCACCTCGGCCAGGTAGGTCGTGATCTGGGAGAGTGGGTCCATGCCTCGGCGGGGAGCGAATGTTCGCTCGCACAGTCTAGCACCGCCCGCCGCAGGCCGCGATGGGGTGGACAGGTTTGCCTGCCCCGGCAAGTGGACCTGGACCGGACCTCGCCTGCCCACAGGCGGCAGGGCGGCGGAGGTGCTGTGCTTGCACGGCGCGCACCCGACACGCTAGTCTGGTAGCGCTCATGGGCCAGGACAGGCGACGGCGGTGGACGGGCGCAGCACGGGGCCAGAGTGGGCCGGCCTGGGCCGCGATCTCTGCAGCGCTCCTGCTCGCTAGCTGCCTCCGAGCAGGCTTCTCTGTCGAGGTCGACGAGCGGGATGGCTCCGTTGACGCCCCTGCGGCCGATCAGCAGAAGCCCGACCGGCGCCAATCCGAGAACCTCGACTGTCAGCAGTGGTCGAGCTGGACCTGCCTCGACACGGCGGCCGATGAAGTCACCGCGAGCTGCGGCGCGCGAACGGTCATCTGCCGCCGGAACGGGACGGCCTGGGACTGCAGGTGCGGTGTCTGGGGCCCTAGCAACAGCTGCAACGGCAATGGCTCAGGGCTGCCGGGGTGCACCGTGGCGGAGCTGATGCGCAACCTGTGCTGTCCCTGACCGGGCCGCGCCTCGCGATCGACGGCCTGGCGCGAAGCGGGTGGGGACGCTGGCGATCCATGGGTGACACGGCGCGGCGACAACGGCCCTTCACCCGTGGGAAAGAAACCTTTACAAGGCGACACGAGGGTGGCAGACATGATCCCGGAGCCGTGCGTCAGATCCCGAGCAGACTCACTTGAAACCATTGAACAATAGTGAACACGCCCATGGCCCGGTCGGCTCTCCTGCCACTTCCCCTCAGATCCTCCGCTGCCGTGATGAATATGGCGCGCGGAGAACCGTCTATCCCTGAGGAAGCAGGCGTGGCGCTCGATGACCAGAAGCTGATCGCGAGGTGTCGCGAAGGCGATCAGGCGGCGTTCAGGGAGCTGGTCGAGCGCTACCAGAGAAAGGTCTACGGGCTCGCACACGGGATGCTGCACAACGCCGCTGATGCGATGGACGTGACGCAGGAGGTCTTCATCAAGGTCCACCAGTACCTGGGCAACTTCAAGGGCAGCTCGTCGTTCTACACCTGGGTGTATCGCATCGCGATCAACCTCTGTATCGACCAGCTGCGGAAGGACGCGAAGAGCCAGACGGTGGACTATGACGACGCGCTCGATCACGATTACGGGGAGGAGGCGGGTGAGCTGCTGCCGAGCACCTGGGACATGAACCCGGGGAAGGCACTGGATCGGAAGGAGCTGAGCCAGATGATCCAGAGCGCGCTGCAGACCCTGTCGCCGAACCACCGGGCGGTCCTGCTGATGCGAGAGGTGGAAGGGCTGAGCTACACCGAGATGGCGGAAGTTGTGCAGTGCAACAAGGGCACCATCATGTCGCGGCTGTTTCATGCGCGGCGGCGGATGCAGGAAGCCCTGATCGCAGCGATGGGGGAGAAGAACCCCCTGGTGAGCTGACCATGGCCTCGAAGCGGAACCGAGAGCTCCAGCGCTTCTTCGACGGCGACCTCAGCCCGCGGCGTGCTGCCAAGGTGCAGCAGCAGCTGGAGGGCTCGCCCGAGGACAAGCAGCGGCTGGAGAGCCTCGGCGCCATGCGTGGCCTGCTCCGGGGGGCCAACGAGGAGGCGGTCACCGAGGCGAGCTTCGACGGGCTCTGGGCGCGCGTCCAGCAAGGGATCGCGCGGGAGCAGCCGCCGAGCTTCGCCGAGAAGCTCCGGGTCTGGTTCCGTCAGTACGGGCTGATCGCCGCCTCGGCCGCCGCCGCCGCGGTGCTGGCCTTCTTCCTCTGGCTCCCGCTCGGCGAGGCGCCGGGCCGCAACGACTGCGAGATCGAGAGCCTCGACGCCGACCCGGGGGCGGTGAGCACCATCTTCACCATCCCGGGCAGCGACAAGAGCGACAAGACGACGGTGATCTGGGTCGACGAGAGCCTCCCGGAGGGGCTGCCGGAGCTGAACACGCCGGAGCCCTCCGAGCCTCCCGACGGCATACCCGCCGCCGGGACGCCCCAAGGAGACACTCTTTGAGCCGACTCGCCCCGCTCCTCCTCCTCCTCCTGACTGTCGCCGCGGCCGCCCAGCCCAAGCCGCCGCCTCCACCCTCGCCGAAGACCCCGGCCAAGGTCGAGCCGAAGGTCGAGCCCAAGGTGGACGGGCCGGCGGTCAAGTGCACCATCCGCTCGATCATCGCCAACGAGTCGCCGGGCGGGATCGACAAGCGGCTCGCCTTCATCAAGAAGCAGCTCAGCAAGCCCCCCTTCTCGGCCTACCGCTCGCTGCGCCTCCTGGAGGCGAAGGAGATCGTGGTGCCGCAGGACGGGCGGCGGAGCCTGACGCTGCCGAACGGCAAGATCCTGAAGCTCACCTTCAAGGAGCGCCTGCTGGGCCGCAAGGACCGGCTGCGCCTCCGCCTGCACCTCTCGATCACGCCGCCGAAGGAGACCCGCTTCCTCCCGGGCACTCTCTTCACCATCGTCAACCACGGGACGCTCCTGGTGGCCGGCGACAAGCTGAAGGACGGCACGCTGGTCGTCGGGATCACCTGCCAGACCAAGTAGCGCTGGCGCCCGTCCTCGCGTCCTGCGGGACGCTCCGTGGGCAGCGGGTGCCTCGAGGAGCCACCGATGGACCACACGAGGATGACGTCCCCCTGCGGTGGCCGACCGAGAAGGCCCGGACTGAAGAGCAGCACCTTCAAGGGCAAGTGGAAGATCTGAGCGTCTGAGCGCGGGCTCGCGTTCCGCGCCTCGGCGACGGGGGCCCAGCCTCGCGGGCGCGGCCCACCCTCGCGCTGAGCCCCGGTCAGGTTGACAAGATCGCGGCCAGCCAAAACAATTGCCCCGGTAGCGAAGGGCACCACGAGCGAGATGACGAACGGGCGCCGAGATCCGCCGAAGCCGCCAGGACCGGGCGGCACGCCGGGACCAGGCGGTACGCCGCGAGCCGGCGCGTACAGTCGAGGCGGCGCCTTCACGGCACCGCCGTCGGCGCGTCCGCCGTCGGCGCGTCCGCCGTCGGCGCGTCCGCCGTCGGCGCGTCCGCCCTCCGGCCCCGAGCGTCCCGGGCCAGCCGGGCAGCCGGAGCCTCTGGCCGGTTCGCCGCGACCGCCACGCCCCGCGTCGGCGCCCCTGCGTCCCGCGCCTGCGGCGGGCTCCGCGCGCATGGCCCCGTCGGTGGATTCGCCTCGCCAGCCACCGCCGCCCTCGGCGCCGGCGGCGCCGGTCGCTCCGAGGCGCCCGGCGTACGCCGGGAGCGCGCGCGCGGCCCAGCGCCCGGCGGCCGCCGCGTCGTCGCGTCCCCCCGAGACGCCACGCTCCGTCGCGCCGCCGCCCTCCGCGCCGCCGCCCTCCGCGCCGCCGCCCTCCGCGCCGCGTTTCCAGGCGCCGCTCGCCGCGCCGCCGCCCTCCGCGCCGCGTTCACAGGCGCCGCTCGCCGCGCCGCCCCCGGTGGGCGCCTCGCCTCGGGTGCCCGCCGCGCGCAGCGCCAGCGAGCCTGTCGCCCCCGCTGCGGTGCACCGCGCCCGAGCCCGCGCCTCGCGGCCCCGCCCGCGCCGCTCGCTCCGGCGGCGCCTGCTGATCGCGCTCCTCGTCCTCCTCGCGCTCCTCGGCGGCGCCGTGCTGGCCCTGCCGCAGGTCGGCCGCTGGTACCTGGTGCAGAAGCTCCTGCCTCGGCTCGCGCGCCGCTTCGACCGCAAGCTCTCCGTCTCCCGCGTCCGCGTCGGCTACCACCGCGCCGTCCTCGAGGGGATCGAGATCTGCTCGCCGAGGGACGTGCCCGGCGCGCCGCTCGCCAGTATCCCGCGCGTCACCGTCGAGTACGAGCTCGGCCCGCTGCTGCGCGGGCAGCTGCGGGCGAGCAGCGTCCTGGTCGAGGACTTGACCGTGCGCCTGACCCGCGGACCCGCCGGGGACAACTTCAGCGATCTTCTCGATCGCCGGCGGCTCGGCGAGGGCGAAGGGAAGATCAAGGTGCAGGAGGTGCTGGTCCGCGGCGGCCAGCTGACGGCCGAGGACACCCGCGAGAAGGTCTGGGTGACCGCGGGCGGCCTGCACGGCCGCCTGATCCCCGGCGGCGAGTCGCGCGTCACGCTGCGCCCCGTCTCCATCAGCTCGCCGCGCATGATCAGCACCGTCTCCCTCGGCGAGCTCGAGGTCACCGCGCGGATGAAGGGGGGCAAGCTGGAGGGGCTGCCGCGCGTGCGCGTGGGGGGCGGGCGGCTGCGGCTGCTCCCCCACCTCGAGCTCTCGGGCATCCACGGCACCATCGCCCCCGAGGCAGCCCGCATCGGCATCTACCTCGACGGCAGCTACGGCGGCGCCGAGGCCAAGCTCTGGTCCGCGAGCGGCTGGGTCGACGCGCCTCGCCGGCAGGGCGAGCTGAAGATCCGCGCGGCGCGCTTCAGCCTCGGACGCGTCGCCACGATCCTCAAGCGCACGCCGGTCATCCTGCCGGCGCGCACGATGATCGACGGGGACCTCGACCTCCGCTTCGCGAGCGGGGTGCTGCGGTTCAAGGGCCAGCTCGAGGTGAAGGGCCTCAACCTCTTCCACCCGGGGCTGGCGCGGACGCCGGTCCTCGACCTGGCCGGCGCGGCGAAGGTGGACGGGAGCTACGACCTGGTCGCCAGCAAGCTCGAGCTGCCGCAGCTCGAGCTGCGCTCGCACGGCCTCGAGCTGAAGCTGACGGGCTCCGCCTCGCGGGTCGGCAGCGGTAAGCCGAAGGTCGCGCTGCGGCTCGAGGTCCCGCCGGTGCCCTGCCAGACGGTGCTCTCCAGCTTCCCGCCGTCGCTCCTGCCGCAGCTCCAGGGCTTCGAGCTGAAGGGGACCTTCGGCGTCGATCTGCGCGCCACCGTGGATTACACGAGCCTGGAGAGCGTGCAGCTCGGCGGCCGCGTCGGCATCGACCGCTGCAAGGTGGTGAAGGCCCCCGAGGAGATGAGCGCGGCGCGGCTGAAGGAGCAGTTCGAGCACTCCGTCGAGGTGGCGCCGGGGCAGACGCGCTCGTTCGTGGTCGGGCCGGAGAACTCCGACTTCGCCCCCTTCGCGGAGATCTCCAAGCACATGGTGAACGCGGTCCTCACCACCGAGGACGCCGGCTTCTTCCGCCACCGCGGCTTCATCCCCTCGCAGTTCCGCAACGCGCTCTCGCGGAACCTGCAGCGCGGCGGCTTCCGCCTCGGCGCCTCCACCATCACCATGCAGATGGTGAAGAACGTCCTCCTCTCGCAGGAGAAGACGCTCTCGCGCAAGCTGCAGGAGCTCTTCCTCACCTGGTACCTCGAGCACCAGCTGAGCAAGGAGCGGATGATGGAGATCTACCTGAACGTGATCGAGTTCGGGCCGGGGGTCTACGGCATCGGCTCGGCGGCGCGGCATTACTTCGACAAGGCCGCGAAGGAGCTCTCCCCGCTCGAGGCGGCGTTCTTCGCCAGCCTGCTGCCGAGCCCGAAGCGGCGCTATGTCCAGTACTGCCACGGCTCGCTCACCCCGCAGTGGGAGCGCTACGTGCGCCGGCTGCTCCGCCGCATGATCGAGAAGGGCTACGTCGACGGGGCCGCCCAGAAGGCGGCCGAAGGGCAGAGCGTCGCCTTCTCACGCGATCTCGACGCGCTCAGCGAGTCGGACTGCAACCGCCAGCTGAAGGACCTGCTCGACTCCTGGGGCGAGGAGGAGCGGCGGCGGATGCGGGACTCGGTGCTGCGCTCGGCCCCGCACCAGCTCGACCTCTACCTCAAGCCCGCCAGCAACTGAGCATCGACAGGCTGCGCGGGCGCCGGTCGCTCCCTGCCGCAGCTCTCCCATCGCTCCTCGCTCAGCTCCGGACCTCACTGGACCCAGCGAAAGGGGCTCCTCACACTGCCTGCACTCACAATCCGTGAAGATCCCACCTTCGCGCTGCTCGGACCCCTCGGCGAGGGACCCTCGTCGAGCGCCAGAAGCGTCCGCTCCGCCCGTGCGATCAACGCTCGGCGAATCCGCCCCCGAGGCACTCCGCACCCGGTGCTCTCCACGTGAGGTCCCGAGCCGAGGGGTCCGGGCAGCGCGAACGTGGAAGCTCAGGAGGTGCGCTCGTAGTACTGCGGTCGGAGAGCCATGACAGCGGATGGAGGGGCTTGCTATTTGTAGCCGAAAGTAAGACAATGTAATACATGGTAAGACTTTATCCGACCCTCGGGTTGAGCCTGGCTCTGCTCGCGTGCCTCGTCGCCTCGCCGGCGGGGGCCGACGAGCGCGGCCGCGAGAGCGTGCTCGCCATCTCCGGTGACATGGGGATGGGCGGGCTCGGCGGGGCGGCCTACGCCACCTTCGAGACGGGGATCGACATCCGCGAGCGCGCGCTGGCCCTCGGGCTCTTCGGCCGGCTGCGGCTGGCGCTGCAGGACGTGCAGGGCGACGGGCGGGTGCACAGCCGCGACTGGGACGAGGCGAGCGACTACGTCCACATCCTGCGTTACCTGCAGTACCGGCACACCTTCGGCGGCGGGGCCGGGGCCGTGAAGCTGGAGGCGCAGGAGGGCGAGCTCCTCGGCTTCACCCTTGGCCACGGGACGCTGCTCCGCGACTACAGCAACGTCGCCAACCCGGATCACCCGCACTCCGGCGTGCGGCTCCGCGTGGAGGGCGAGCGCCTTGCTGGCGAGGCCTTCGTGGACAACTTCCTCAGCCCGGCGGTGGTGGGGCTGCGCGTCGACGGGGCGCCCGCGCCGCAGCTGCCGCGCCTGCGCTTCGGCGCCTCGGTGGTGATCGACCCGCAGGCGCCCGAGGTCGTGCGCCGCGGCGCCGACGGGCTGCGCGCGGTGGACTCCGCCTGGAACCTGCGGGCGGAGACCGACCCGCTGACGCTCCTCGGCTTCGAGGCCGAGTACACCTTCGGCGATCTCGACCGCGTGCGCGTCACACCATACGGCGACTTCAACACCTCGCTGCACGGGATCGGGCTGCACACCGGCGCCTCGGCGCGCTTCCGCGTCGGCCGGCGGGTGATCCTCGGCGGGCAGCTCGAGTACCGCGTCAGCTCGGGCGGCTACTCGCCGGCGCACGTGGAGACCTTCTACGACGTCGAGCGCTACCAGGCCGCGCTCTCCGCCAGCCCCGGCGCGCGCGCCACCGAGCTGACCAAGCTCGGCGGGCTCGAGGCGGGCCTCTACGGCGGCCACGGCGTCCTCGGGCAGCTCGGCGTCGAGGTCGACCGCTGGGCGCGCGTGCGCGTCGGCGTCGAGCATCGCCCCGGCCCGGACGCGACCAGCCTCTGGGTGCGCGCGTCGACGAGCCCCCTGCCGCGGCTCGATCTCGGCGTGCTGGTGCTGGCGCGCGGGCTCGGCGAGGGCGGCTCGAACGGCGTCGCCGCCATGGCCGAGGGTCGCCTGCAGATCACCCGCTGGCTCTACGCGCTCGGGCAGTACAGCCGGCTCTGGTCCCTGGACAGCGCGAGCCGCACCTTCGGCATCCTGCAGAGCTTCAACCTCAGCGCGGGCGCGATCTGGTCCAGCTGATGGTCCAGCTGACGAGAGGTGAGCGATGATCCGTCTCGGAGAGGTGAGGGCGATCGTGGTCTTCTCGGACGAGCCGCGGCTCCTCGCCGCCTGGTACAAGCGCGTCTTCGAGCTGCAGGAGGTCGTCAGCAGCCCCGACTTCATCGGGCTCCACGCCGGCGAGGCGACGATCTTCGTGCAGCGGACCTCCGAGGGGCACCGGCCCGGCGTCGGCGGGATCCGGCCGCACTTCAACGTGGAGGACTGCCGCGCGGCTCATCGCGAGCTCACCGAGGCGGGCGCGCGGACGCTGCTCCCCGTCACCGACACCGGCGACGAGCTGGTCGCGGCGCTGCAGGATCCCGAGGGTAACCCGATCGGGATCCTGAGCCCGAAGCCCTAGGTCAGAGCCGGTCGGCGCCTGGCCGCGCTCCGGGCAGGCACGGTCGAGGGAGACACGGCCGTCCGTGCTGGGGTACAATGGCAGCTCCCAAGCGGAGGCTGCTGATGGCCGAGACCAGCTCCCGAAGGTCCTTCCTCACGCGCCTGCTCTCGGGCGCCGCGGGGACGTGGGTCGCCGTCGCCGCGGGCATCAACCTGCTCGCGGGGCGCGCTCACGCCGAGGAGGCGGACGAGTGCGGCGACGAGCCGCCGGTGGACAAGTACGGTGGCCCGCCGCCAAAGAAGACCCCTCCGAAGAAGAAGGGTGGCACGGCGAAGAAGTACGGTGGCCCCCCCAAGAAGTACGGCGGCCCGCCGCCGGCGGAGAAGTACGGCGGCCCGCCACCCGACGCGACCAAGTACGGTGGCCCGCAGCCGCCCAAGTACGGCGGCCCGCCCAAGGCGACCAAGTACGGCGGCCCGGACAGGTGACCCTCGCGGAGGCAGCCGATGGCCGAGACCAGCTCGAGAAGATCATTCCTCACGCGCCTGCTCTCTGGCGCGGCCGGGACCTGGGTCGCCGTCAGCGCGGGGATCAACCTGCTCGCGGGGCGCGCCCACGCCGAGGAGCCCGACGGGTGTGACGACGAGCCGACGGGGAAGTACGGCGGCCCTCCGCCGAAGAAGGCCGCGCCGAAGAAGCCCGTCAAGAGCGCGCCGAAGTACGGCGTCCGGCGGCCGACCAAGTACGGCGGCCCGCCGCCGAAGGCGAAATACGGTGGCCCGCCGACGACGAAGTACGGTGGCCCCGACCTGGAGTAGGACCTGCCTGCTGGCCGCTGGCCGCCGGCCACCATGAGGTGATCCGATGCCACGCCAACCCGAAGATCCCGGCCGCGTGCGGCTGCGGGATCTGCCGAAGCTCGTCGCCATTCACCGCGACGCCGCCCGCCGCGCCGCGCTGCACCGGCGGCCGGACCTCACCTACCTGTTCTGGGAGAGCAGCCTTCGCTGCAACCTCCGCTGCAAGCACTGCGGCTCGAGCTGCGAGTCGACCTCCTCGGTGCCGGAGCTGACGACCGAGCAGGTGCTCCACATCCTCGACACCATCGGCGAGGACTTCGACGCGACCCGCATCTTCGTCTCCATCACCGGCGGCGAGCCGCTGCTCAGGCCCGACCTCTTTCAGGTCGTGGAGCACATGACGAAGCTCGGGATGGGCTCCTGCATCGTCACCAACGGCACGCTGCTCACCGTGGAGCGGGCGCGGCGGCTGGTGGACGCGGGCATGCGGACGGTCTCCATCAGCGTCGACGGACCCGAGGCTCAGCACGAGCCGGTGCGCGGCGCCGGCACGCTGAAGAAGACGCTGGCCGGCATCACCGCGGCGCGCGAGGGCGGGCTCACCTGGGTCGAGGCGATCACCTGCGTGCGCCCGGCGAACCTCGATCACCTCGAGGAGACCGAGCGGATCGTGCGCGCGGCGGGGGCGAACCTCTGGCGGCTGATCACGATCGACCGCATGGGTCGCCTGGCTGGCAGCGACGACCCGGAGATGTGGCTCGACCCGCCGCAGGTGCGGCGGCTCCTGGACTTCATCGAGAGGCGGCGCGTCGAGCTCGAGCGGCGCGGCGATCCGCTCGACGTCCGCTTCTCCTGCGGCGGCTTCCTCGGGGTGAGGCGCGAGTTCACCGTGCGGCCGGGCAACGCCCAGTGCATGGCGGGGCTCTGCGTGGCCTCCATCCTCTGCGACGGCCGCGTCAGCGCCTGCCCCTCGCTGCCGCGGTCGTGGGCGCAGGGGTCGGCGCTCGAGGAGCGCTTCTCGACCATCTGGCACACGCGCTTCCGGGACTACCGCGAGACGGAGTGGCGGCGGAGCGGCGTCTGCTCCGACTGCTCGTGGTTCAGCGTCTGCAAGGGCGGGGGCCTGCACGAGCGGCTCGCGCAGCCGGACGCCTTCTGCTGGCTCGACCGGCAGAGCGGCTGAGCCGCCGAGGAGAACCCCGCTTCACACCGCTCCCGGCGTCACCGTTCACGGCGCCCTTCCCAGACCCGGGGCCAGGAGCGGCAAGTAGCGGGACCGGCAGGGGAGCCCTCGGGCTCTTCCTTGGCGGGCCCGTTGCATGCGAGCATGGGTGGCAGAGGCACTGATGGGACGGCAATCACACTCATTAATCGCGGGTCCTCGCGGCCTCCGGCCGCTCCGGGATGAGACCGCCGCAATTGCGGGTCCTCGCGGCCTCCGGCCGCTCCGGGATGAGACCGCCGCAATTGCGGGTCCTCGCGGCCTCCGGCCGCTCCGGGATGAGACCGCCGCAATTTGCCCTGCTCGCCTCCTGCGGAGGCTCCGCGATGAAGGGCAAATTGGTCGCGGCAGCTTCGCACGACCGCCCGACCTGTGCGGCGCCGCTCCGATCGCGGCAGCTCCCCGCCACCGCCCGACCTGCGGGGCGCCGCTCGGCTTCGCCCTCGCAGCGCTGCTGGCGCTCGCCGCCTGCACGCAGCCCAACCCCGAGTACCAGCCCACGGCCGACTTCGGCTGCCAGCCCGGGCAGCGGATCTGCAGCGGCCAGACCGCGGCCGTCTGCGTCCCGCCGGCGAAGCTGCAGACCGATCGCGTCTGCCCCGCGACCTCCGTCTGCAACAGCGGGGTCTGCGTGCCGGGCAAGCCGGCCTGCGAGGGCACCTCCTGCGAGAGCGGCTTCGTCTGCACGGTCTTCGTCAACCCGACCTCCGCGGGGCAGCTCGGCACCTTCTGCACGAAGCCGGTCGGCGCCAAGGCCCCGGGGGCGCCGTGCGCCTCGGCCGAGGAGTGCCAGACAGGCTTCTGCGTCGCCAAGGGCAAGGTCCCCACCTGCTACCGCTCCTGCACCAAGGCGCGGGAGTGCCCGGGGCCGGGCTACAAGTGCGTGGACCTGACGCTGACCGTCAACGGCCTGCAGGGCACGGTCCCTGGCTGCGTCCCGATCGGCGGCTGACCCAGGAAGCAGCGCCACACCGCGCCGTATACCCTTCTTCGAAGGGAGGCGTCGGATGCGCGCGTGGATCGGACTGGCGGGGTTGCTCCTCATCGCGAGCGGAGGGGTCGCCGGAGCGGGCGAGGCCGGCGCGGGCAAGGCGGCGGCGGTGCGCACCACGGTCAAGGAGCTCCGCCAGCACCAGGGGGCGATGGTGGTCCTGCTGCAGACCGACGGCGGCAAGCAGCTGTTGCCGATCTGGATCGGGGTCGCCGAGGCGCAGGCGATCCAGCTGCGCCTGGCGAGCCAGGCGCCGGTGCGGCCGCTGACCCTGGATCTCCTGCAGACGATGCTCTCGGTCCTCGGCGCCCGGGTGGAGCGGGTGGAGGTGGACGATCTCCGCGAGGGCGTCTTCACGGGCAAGGTCAGCCTGCGGGACGCGCGCGGCCGCGCCTACCGCGTCGACGGGCGGCCCTCCGACCTGATCGGGCTCGCGCTCGGCGCGAAGCTGCCGGTCCACGTGGCGCCGCACGTCCTGCGCAAGGCCGCGGTGGACGGGACCGCGCCGTCCGTGTGGACCTCGCCCCCGACGCCCTGATGAGCGACGGTGCTCAGGCCAGGAACGTCGCTCGACCTCCGCCGTAGGTCTTTGCCGAGGGCCGCTCCGGGGATCAGTACATCGCCTGCGACTGGGCGCCAGTAGCCGCGAGGGCTCGCAAAGTATACGGCGGCCAGGCCGGGCGATAGACTCGGGGT
The DNA here is from genome assembly GCA_022710245.1 of Myxococcota bacterium. The sequence goes on along the minus strand of JAKLHH010000031.1, from coordinate 4,104 downwards.
ATGAGGGCAAGGACATCGCTGCTGGTGCTCGCGGCGCTGATCACGTCAGGTGCCTCGGCACCCGCGCTGGCCGACTGGGGGAGCTGCAAGGCGAAGCCGCTGCCGAGGGCGAAGCCAGAGGCCGTGGGGCTCGACCGCGAGCTCGCCGCCGACCTGGAGGCGCTCCTCGCCGACGCGGTGGACTCGCGCTTCACGGCCCAGGCCGCGGCTGCGATCGGGCGCGCCGGCAAGCTCGTCGTCACCGCCTACGCGGGCGGCGCGCGGGCCGACTCGCTCTTCGACCTCGCCTCGCTGACCAAGGTGATCGCCACCGCGCCGTCGCTGCTGCTCCTGGTGGAGCGCGCGAAGCTCTCGCTCGCCGACGCCGCCTCGCGCTACCTGCCGCTCCTCGAGACGGACGACAAGCGCGCGATCACCGTGAGCGAGCTCCTGCTCCACACCTCGGGGCTGCACTCCTCGGTCTGGGCCGGGCCGAAGAGCGACGGGCGCGAGCAGATCCTGCCGCGGATCCGCAAGTCGGCGCTCAAGTACACGCCCGGCAGCTCCTACAAGTACAGCGACCTCGGCTACGTCGTCCTCGGCGAGCTGGTCGCCGCGCGCGCCGGCGCGCCGCTCGATCGCTGGGCGCGCGCGCAGCTCTACGAGCCGCTCGGCATGTGCAGCACCGGGTTCCTCCCGCCGCCGGCGGTGCGGAGCCGGCTGATCAGCCCCTGGCCCGCCCGCGAGGAGCAGCGGCTCGGCGTGGTCTACGATCCGATCGCCGCGCGCACGGGCGGCGTCTCGGGGCACGCGGGGCTCTACTCCACCGCCGAGGACCTCGCGCGCTTCGGGCTGATGATGCTCGGCCGCGGCGCGCTCGGCGGCAAGCGCGTCCTCGCCGCGCGCACCGTCGCGCAGATGCTCGAGCCGCGCGCGCTCCCCGGGGGCAAGCCGGGCAAGCGCGGTCTCGGCTGGGACTACAGCACGCCCTACGCGGGGAGCCGCGGCGCGCTCTCCGGGCGCGCCTTCGGGCACACGGGCTTCACCGGGACCTCGCTCTGGGTCGACCCCGAGCTCGACCTCGCGCTGGTGCTGCTCACCAACCGGACGCACCTCGCGGACCCCGGAGGCGAGCATGCGCCGTCGGTGAGCGAGCTCCGCCGCACGCTGCACAACACGGTGGTCGCCTCCCTGGTGCGGCCGCCCGCGCGCCCGGTCCGCTGCGGCCTCGACCGCCTCGTCGAGGACGGGTTCAGCGCGCTGCGCGGGCGCAAGGTCGGCCTGATCACCAACCGCACCGCCGTCGACGCCGGGGGGCGGTGGATCGTCGACCTGCTCCAGGGCGCGCCCGCGGCGGCGAAGGTCGAGCTGCGCGCGCTCTTCATGCCCGAGCACGGGCTCGAGGGGAAGGTCGACCGCCGCATCGAGGACGGCGCGCTCCGGCGCGGCAAGCGGCGCCTCCCGGTCTACAGCCTCTTCGGCTCGCGGCGGCGGCCCACCGCCGAGACGCTGGAGGGGATCGACACGCTGGTCATCGACCTGCAGACAGTGGGCGTCCGCTACTACACCTACCTGGCGACGATGGGCTGGGCGATGGAGGAGGCGGCGGCTCGCGGGCTCCGCTTCGTCGTCCTCGACCGGCCCGACCCGCTCGGCGGCGCGGCGGTGCAGGGCCCGGTCTCCAGCGCGGAGCGCCGCACCTCGACGAACTACCACCCGGTGCCGGTGCGCTACGGGATGACGCTCGGCGAGCTGGCGCGGATGTTCAAGGGCGAGCGCAAGCTCAAGGTCGCGCTGGAGGTGATCAAGGCGAGCGGCTGGTCGCGCGGGCAGCTCTTCCCCGAGACCGGGCTCCCCTGGGTCGACCCCTCGCCGAACATCCGCTCCTTCCGGCAGGCGGTCCTCTACGCCGGGGTCGGGCTCCTCGAGAGCACCAACCTCGCGGTCGGGCGCGGCACCGAGAGCCCCTTCCAGCTCCTCGGCGCGCCCTGGATCGACGGCAAGGCGCTGGCGCGCTCGCTCAACCGGCGGCGCCTCCCGGGCGTGCGCTTCGCGGCGGTGAGCTTCACGCCGAGCGCGAACCCGTACCGCGGCCAGCGCTGCTCCGGGGTGCGGCTCGTGGTGCACGACCTCCGCGCGATCGACCCGCCGGCGATCGGCGTCGCGCTCGCCCTCGAGCTGCGCAAGCGGCACGCGGACCGGTGGGAGACCAAGCACCTCTACCGCCTGATCAACGATCCACCGACGACGCAGGCGATCCTCGCGGGCAAGGAGCTCGCCCCCATCGTCGCCGGCTGGCGCGCGGGGCTGGAGCGGTTCCGCAAGGTGAGGGCGCGCTACCTGCTCTACTGAGCGGTCCTGCGCAGCGCCGGCTGATCCGGGCGACCGCTCGCGGACGGTGGGCTCAGCGCTGCCCGGCCTCAGCGCTGCGGAGCGCCGGCTGATCCGGGCGACCGCTCGCGGACGGTGGGCTCAGCGCTGCCCGGCCTCAGCGCTGGCCGGCGATGCTCCGCAGCCCCTGCCAGAGCGGGACCAGCGAGGGAGGGAGCGCCCCTCGCTGCAGTCCCTGGAGCAGCGCGGGCAGCTTCTCGGTGCGGCCGAGGTGCCGCCAGCAGTCGGCGAGGTAGAGCCGCGCCTCGACCGAGGCGGGGCTCTGCTCCAGCACGCGGCCGTAGGCGGCGGCGGCCTCGCTCCAGCGATCCTGGAACCAGAGCAGGTGTCCGTGAGCGAGGTGGATCACCCAGGCGGGATCGAGTCGCCCCAGCGCCCCCTGGATCAGCTGCTCGGCCTGCGCAGCGCGGCCGGTGCGCGCGAGGACGCTGACCAGGTGAGGCACCAGGTAGGCGTCGGGCTTCAGCGTCCAGGCGCGCTGGCACTGGCGCAGCGCGGCCTGCACGTCGTCGCGGCCCGCCAGCTCCCCGCAGAGGCCCGTGTTGCTCAGCGGGTGCCGCGGGTAGAGCGCGACGAGGTGCGACCAGACCTCCTTGCGGTCCGCGTGGTGGGCGTTGACGACCATCGTCCCGGCGGCGCAGAGCACGGCGACGACGACGGTGGGCAGCGCGACGAAGAGCGGGCGCGCGGCCAGCGAGGCGCGTGCACCCAGGGCGCGCCCGAGGTGCGCGAGGGCGAGGGCGACGAGGAGGATCACGCCGAAGGAGGCGAGGTGGACCCGCCCGAGGTCGCCGCTGGTCGAGATGGCGAAGATGGAGGTGGGGGCGAGGGCCACGGCGCCCCAGAGGAGGGTGAAGGAGAGCAGCGGGGCGCGGCGGCGCAGGGCGATGGCCCCCGCGAGGAGGGCCGCCAGCAGGGCCAGGCCCAGCACCGGTGCGGCGCCGAGCGCGGGGCGGTCGAGGCCGCTCAGCAGCACGACGCGCGAGGGCAGGAAGAGCGCCAGCGCGTACTCGAGGATGACGTGCGGCTGGACCAGCAGGTAGCCGAGCCAGTCGGGGTCCACGATCGACGACGGGAAGGTGAAGACCAGGATCAGGAGCTGCGGTGCCGCGATGGCGCCCAGCGCCAGGGCGGCGGCGCGTGCGCGCCCACGTCAGACGCCGGCGAAGGCGCCGAAGAGCGCGGCGAGGATGGGCAGCACCGCGGCCTGCTCCTTGGTCAGCTGCGCGAGCGCCCCGAGGACGACGGCGGCCAGGCAGAGGCGCAGCGGCGGCCGCGGCGTGTCGAAGGCGCGGATCACGCAGAGCAGGGCGAGGAGCACCAGGAGGTCGGCCAGCGAGGAGGAGCGCTTGAAGATCTGGTTGATGGTGACCGTGTAGATCGGGTGCAGGGCGTAGACCGAGGCGGTGATCACCGCGACCAGCCTGGCCTCCTCGGGCGCGCGGCCCCGCCCGGCGAGCAGCCGGCGGGCGAGCAGGCCGACGAGCAGCGCGCAGGCGAGGTGGATGAGGACGTTGATCAGGCGGTGCGCGGCGGTGGACGGTCCGCAGACGCGCTCGGTCAGCCAGAACGAGAGGAGCACGATCGGCCGGTAGTGGTTGCCGTAGATCGGCGCCACCGTCAGCTGCTGCTGGGTGAAGATCCGCCGCAGCCCCGCTGGATCAGAGATGAGCGGGTTGTCGCGGAGGATGGTGTTGTCGTCGAGGTGCAGCGGGTTGTCGAGCCCCGGCAGGT
>JAKLHH010000309.1 GCA_022710245.1 Myxococcota bacterium | reverse complement strand
CTCCTCGACCGCGCGCTGGGGACGACGCTCAACGGGGTCGCGCAGGCGCTGCGCAACACGGGCTAGGTCACTCACTCTCCCAGGCAGAGGAGAGGCAGGAGCGAGCTGCACGGCTTGGGCGAGAACGAGGCGCAGCCGGCGAAGATCGGCGCGGTGGAGCACCAGTAGCCGGTCGGGTTCACGGTGGCGCCGTTGCCGCTGGAGGAGGTCCAGCCGCTGCACGTCTCGGTGGCCTTGGTCCCGCCGGAGAGGGTCCCCGCCCAGGCGATCGCGCCCTGGACGTGGACGCCTCTCTCGTCCCGTGCGCCCTTGTTCTCCGGGGACTGCGTCCAGAAGTTCGCGCTGGCGATCACGTCGGCGCTGGTGGTGATCACGGGGTAGCGGATCGAGAACCGGCTCTTGGCGTCGACGGTGTCGGTGGAGAGCACCGCCTTGAACGTGCCCCCCAGGCCCACGGCCTTCGCGCGGGAGCTGCAGGCGGCGTCCGCCCCGTCCGGCCCGCCGAGGTCTCCGCTGAAGGTGACGGTGGTGAGGAAGGCGAGCGAGCCCGCCGCGCCCTTCAAGGTCGCCTGCGGCTGGTTGTTGGCCGTGACCACCAGGGTGCCGGCGAGGGTGCCCGGGGTGGTGGCCGACAGCCGCAGCGTCACCGCGCAGGTGCTGCCGCTGGCGAGGGTCTTGCCGGTGCAGGCGTCGCTCGCCACCTCGAAGTGGGCCGTGTCCGACACCTTGATCCCGATGGTCGCCGAGGGAGCGTCGCCGACGTTCTCCACGGTCAAGGTGACCGGCGTGCCGGAGGCGGGGAGCTTCTCCGCGGTGAGCAGCACCGCGGTCCGCGGCGAGATCGCGAGGACGGCGCCGAGGGGGGCTGGCTGCTCGAGGCAGTAGAGACCGTAGAGGTTCGTGCAGTCGTGGCTGCCGCCCCCGAACCAGGCGGCGGTGGCGACGGCAGGATCGCCGTGGGTGCCGGTCCCGGTGCTCGAGCGCCAGTCCGCGCAGCACTCGGCGGGCGTCATCGTCGGGCCTCGCGAGCCAGTCCAGACTCCGTCCACGGTCTTGCCGATGGCGTTCTGCACGGGACCGGCGAAGAGATCGCTCGACTCGACCAGCCCGCCGTCGGAGGCGCGCAGCACCGGGTAGCCGACGGTCAGCAGCTCACGTGCGTTGATGGCCGTGTTCGACAGGAGCGCCCGGAAGACGCCCTGATACCCGCGCGCGGCGGCCGCCGCCTGACACTTCTGGTGCGCCCCGCCGATCCCTCCCAGGTTCCCGAGGTAGCCGACCGAGGTGGCGAAGATCCGCATCGGCCGCGCGAGGTCCCTGGGGATCGTGGACTCGGTGGGCCTCGCCAGGTCGGGCGCGGCGGCGTTCCTGTCGACGCGCTCGACCCTCGCGTCACTGGCGCCCCCCTCGCGCTGCTCACCGTGGAGTGGCAGGAGCTCGTGACAGCCAGCGCAGATGAGCAGCCAGCCGAGGCCCGGGAGGAGCCGGGATCGTGAGGCAGCCAGCGACCTGATCATGAACGCACCCAGTCCCAGTCCCGAGACCTGATTGTACGCGCGCCGCCCGCGAGCACAATCGCCGCGGCTCAGGTCTCGTTCCCCGCGTCCTCTCCGTCGTCGTCTCCGTCCTCCTCCAGCCACGGCCTGCTGCGCGCGGCCTCGAGGCGGCGCGCGAGGCGCGGCACGAGGCGCGGCGCGGCCAGGCGCAGCGCGAGCGGGACAGCGAGGACGAGCAGTCCGAGGGCCACCAGCGCGATCGCCCCCGCCAGGCCCTCGCTGCGGGCGCACTCGGTGCAGAGGAGCAGCGCGGGCGGTCCGGCGGGGCGCTGCTTGCCCTGCAGGGCCTTCAGCCCCGACGCGGCGAGCCGGCGCGCGAGCGGCGCTGGCAGCTCGGCGAGCACGCCGGTGAACGGCTCCCCGACCAGCGTCGCGCAGCGAGCGTCGCCGGGCAGCGTGACCACGATCAGCGGCTGCTTGGGGTCGCGGGCCGCGGCCCAGAGCCCGCCCTCGGGCCGCCGGTAGAGGCGCTCGCAGTCGAGGACGAGCTCGCCCAGGCGGACGTAGAGCCGGCGCTCCCGCGGCAGCCGCGCCGCCGCCGCCGCCACGCTCACCGCCTCGGGGGTGTCCGGCAGCCGCCGCAGGATCGCGAGCTCCCCGGCCGCGGCCCAGCCCGCCCAGAGCGCGAGCGGGGCGAGGAGGAGCCCGAGCCAGGGGTGGCGGAGGAGCCAGAGCGCCAGCTGGAGGTGCATCGGCGACGAGTATAGACTGGAGGTCCAGGGCCTTCACCATGAACCAGCGCGCGCTCCTCGCCCTCCTGCTCTCGCTCCTCGTGCCAGCCTGCGAGCGCGTCGCGGGCAAGGCCGAGCCGGGGGCTGGGACGGCGACGGGCGCGCCGACCAGCCCGAGGCAGGGCAAGGACCGCTCCATGGCTCACCCCTACTTCCCGCTCCGGCAGGGCGCCAGCTGGACCTACTCGACCGGCCAGAGCCACGAGGGCAAGCCCATCCCCGGAGCCGAGAGCACGCTGGAGGTGCTGGCGGTGAAGGACGAGGGCAGCCGGATCACCGCCGAGGTGGTCGAGCGCTGGAGCGGCGCCGCCCAGGTCGGGCGGTCGGGCGGCGCTGCCGCGACCAACCACTCGAGCGGCGCGGCCGCGAGCGAGGCGCGCCAGCGCTGGGTGGTGACCCGCGAGGGCCTGCTCCCCAGCTCGGGGGCGATGAGGACCAGCGCCGGTGAGGTGCGGGGCGACGCGCCCTCGGGCGTCTACCTCCCTGCTGTCCTCGACGTGCAGCTGCCGTGGTCCTACGCGATCTCCTTCGACACGCCGATCAGCAAGGTCGCCGTGCGCGGCGCCTCGCGCCTGGTCGGGTTCGAGACGGTGCAGGTCCCGGCCGGGCGCTTCGAGCTCGCGGCTCACGTGCGCTCGCAGGTGACGACGCACATGGACGTCAAGCCGCAGGCGGGCATGCCGACGGTGCCCGCGGTCGATCAGGTGCAGGAGGAGGACCTCTGGTACGCTCGGGGGGTCGGGCTGCTCCGGGCGCAGACCCGCACCGCCGCGGGGTACGCCTCGGAGAAGCAGCTCGTGACCTACAAGGGCGTGCGCTAGCCTGGAGCAGAACCTCGCCGCTGGAGGGGCGACGATGACGAAGAAGAGAGACATCTCCGAGCCCAGGGCGCGACTCTCGCCGACCGCCACCCTGACCCACGTCAGCGAGGAGTTCATCGAGGGCCTGCGCATCCCGCCGCTCCCTGAGACCATCCCGCAGCGGCTCCTCGAGGCGGTGGAGCGCCGCGTGCAGTCGCTCCTCTTCCACCTGAAGGAGGCCAAGCAGCGCCGCTACGTGCGGGCGCTGGAGATCCGGCTCGTGCGCGAGGCGCAGCGCGCCGTCCTCACCGCCTACGAGCTGAAGCTCCCCGACGCCGAGGTCCACTACGCCGCCTTCCGCCAGCTGGTCGAGGAGCTCGGCTACGAGCGGGTGGAGGTGGGGTTCGCCAAGCCCGAGCGCCCGATCGCGGCGGAGCCCAGCGAGGCGTGAGCCCGAGGTTCAGAACGCGACGCCCACCCCCCAGTCCTTCTCGAAGGTGTCGACCATCGTCTTCACCGCCGCGGGCTCGGTCACGATCAGCCCCACCTCGCGGTTCTTCGAGAGCGAGGTGTAGCTGAGGTTCTCCGAGCCGAGGTAGGCGCGCTGCCCGTCGACGACGATCGCCTTCACGTGGCAGTGGGGGATGCTGCGGGGCTCGACCCCGAGCCCCTTGAGGAACTTGGCGGCGTCGGCGTTGGCGCTGATCCAGCTGGCGTCGGCGAGGATGGCGCGGACCTCGACCCCCGCCGCCTTGCGAGCCGCGAGGTGCGCGCGGACGTCGCTGTCGGCGAGCTGCATCGACTCCACGGTGAGGGTGCTCTTCGCCGAGTCGATCAGCGCGAGGAGCCGGGCCCGCGCGTTCACCGGCGAGACGAGGAGCCGGGTGCAGCTCAGCTCGGGGGCGGCGCGCTTCCAGTCGGCCTCGAAGAGGGAGGTGAGGTCGGCGACGTCGTCGGGGTCGGAGACGCGCGCGGCGAAGTTGCGCTCGAGCTCGATCGAGTAGCTCTTGGAGAAGTTGCCGGTGGAGACCATCGCGTGCGCGCCGTCGACGATGATCACCTTCGCGTGCATGTAGGGGAACTTCGGGTCGCTCCAGAGCACCGTGGCGCCGGCCGCGGTGAGCTGGTCGAAGTACTTCTGGTTGGTGTCGGCCTGGCCCTTGTCGAGGATGACGCGCACGCTGACGCCGGCCTGCGCCTTGGCCTTGAGCGCGTCGAGGATGCCGCCGTAGCCCATCAGGTAGACCATCACGCGGATGGAGGACTTCGCCCCCGAGAGGAGCTCCTCGAAGGGCGCCTCGCCAGCCTCGGGGAGCGCGTAGACCTCGGTCGGCTGCGCGCGCGGGGAGGTGGGCTCGCACGCCTGCTGTGGGTGCTTGACGGGCGCGTCGCCGCCGGGGCCCGCGTCGGCGGTCGCGCTGACGCCGCCATCGCCGAGGGCCGAGGGGAGGTCGGCGGTCGGGCTCGCGGGGGGCGTCTGCTCGGGCGGCGGAGCGCCGCAGGCGAGGAGCGAGAGCGCGAGGGCGAGAGCGAGAGCGAGAGCGAGGCGGCGAGTGAGCTTCAGCATGGGTCCCTCCTGACGTCGTGCGACCACGGCCAGAGCATCCCGCGCGGGTCGCGGCGGAGGAACTCAAACCGGCTCAAACCTCGGCCGGCCGGCGGCTCTCCCCTGTGAGGACGGGCGGTTCAGCGCTCGTCGAAGCGGCGGACTGCGAAGGAGGGATCGAGCTGGTAGCTGCCCTCGCGGCAGACGAGCACGGGCTCCAGCCCCAGCTTGCGGAGCGACCAGACGGCGGTGTAGACGCGCTGCAGGGCGGCCTCCGGCTGCATCTTCTCGCCGGGCCAGCCAGCCTCGGCGAGGCCGTGCCAGGGCAGGCCGGCGCGCTCGCCGCCGGCGGCCGCCTCCACCAGCGCGAGCAGGACGCGGCGCATGGGGCCGCGGCGCGAGAGGTCGATCCGCGCGTCGCCGAGGCTGACCCAGGCCGCGCCGGGCCCGACCCAGAGCTCGCGCGCGGTGCCGCCCCGCTGCGACCAGCGCAGCGCGCGGCGCAGCTCGCTCGAGGAGCGCTCGCCCTCGCGCGCGCCAGCGTTGGGCGCGGTGCCCTCGGCGAGGAGCAGCACGGCGGCGAGCTGGTAGGGGTTCTCCAGGGCGCCCGCGCGGCGCCTCGCCAGCCGCGCCTCGCGCCGGGTCCCGGCCTTGTCCTCCAGGCGGCGCCGGAGCGCGGCGGCGTGCGCGTGGCTGGCAGAGCGCACCCAGACCTGCGAGGGCGCCGCCAGCGTGGCCGCGCTGCGCAGCGCGAGGAGGGCCTCCTCGAGCTGACCGGCGCGCTCCTGGGCGAAGGCGAGGTGGAGCCAGCAGAGGGCTTGCTGCTGCCGGTCGTCCGCGCCCTCGTGGAAGCCGAGCGCCTGATCGAGGAGCGCTCTGGCCCGGGCGACCTCGCCAGCCTCGGTCTCCAGGTCCGCCAGGTAGCTGCGCGCGATCGCCTCGAGGCGCCGATCGCAGACGAGCCCGCAGAGCTCGAGCGCGGCCGCGAAGCGCCCGCGCGCGTCGTCGAGGAGCCCGAGCTGGTGCTCGACGAAGGCGAGGTGGCAGGTGTCGGCGGCCTCGAGCCGCCGGTTGCCCACCTCGCGGTGCAGCTCGAGCGCGGCGAGGTGCAGCCGGCGCGCCTCCTCGGCGCGGCCCAGGCGGTGCGTGGCCACGCCGAGGTGCGAGAGCTGCACGCCCTCGAGCCAGCGGTCGCCCGCGCGGCGGTGGAGGTCGAGCGCCGCGCGGTGCTGGCGGCAGGCCTCACGCAGGCGCCCGGCCGCGGCCAGGGTGGCGCCCAGCTCGCCGACGCAGAGCGCGACCTCGCGCGCGGCCTCCGGGGCGCGGCGGCCGCGGGCCAGGCGGAGCGCGCCGCGGTGCAGGCGGAGCGCCTCCGCCAGCCGGCCCTGCATGCGGGCCACGGCGCCGAGGAGGCGCTGCGCGGCGATCTCCGTCGCCCGCTCGCGAGCGGCGCGGGCGAGGCGCCCGGCGCGCTCCAGCTCGACCCCAGCCTCCGCCACCCGGCCGCGCACGCGCAGCACCTCGCCGCGGGCGAGGCGCAGCCGGGCCTCGAGCGCGGGCGCCGCGGGGTACGCTCTCGCGCGCCGCGGCGCGAGGAGCGCGTCCAGCGCGTCGGTGTGCACCTGGAAGGGGCCGCGGAGGAGCAGGAGAGGGTGCAGCGCGAGGAGCGCGCGCGCCGCGAGCGACGGCTCGGCCTCGAGGAAGCGCTGGTGGATGGCGAGGAGGTCGTCGGCCTCCAGCGCGAGCCTGGCCAGCGGGGCCGCGTCGCCGGCGCTCGCGCCGACCTCCAGCCCGGCGAGCAGCACCTCGGCGTGGCGCCGCTCGGCCTGCGTCCTCAGGCCGAGCTCGTCGAGGCGGTCGCCGGCGAAGGCCTGCACCGCCTGGTACAGGCGCAGCCGGCTCCCGTCCGCAGCGGTCGCCTCCACCTGGAGCAGCGCGCGCAGGCGGAGCCCCTCGAGGAGCTCGAGCGGCCGCTCGCGGACCGAGACCTCGAGCCCGGGCGCGTCGGCGAGCAGCGCCTCGGCCGCGGCGGGGCTGAACGCGCCGCGGAAGACCGCGCAGCAAGCGAGCGCGCGCTGTTCGGCCGGCGAGAGCAGGTCCCAGGACCAGCCCACCGCGGCCTCCAGCGTGAGGTGGCGGGCCGGGCGGCCGCCGCGGGCGCGCAGCAGCTCGAGCGGCTGGTCGAGCCGCGCGAGGAGCTCGGGCAGCCCGAGGACGACGAGGCGCCCCGCCGCGAGCTCGAGGGCGAGCGGGAGGCGGTCGAGGCGGTCCACGATCCGGCGCAGGTCGCGCCGTGAGGCCGCGTCGTCGGCGATCGGTCGCACGGCGCGGGCGGCGGCGGTGAAGAGGGCGAGCGCGTCGGCAGCGGGGAGGGGCGCGAGCTCGACGCAGGTCTCGCCAGGGACGCCGAGCGGCTCTCGCGAGGTGGCGACGAGCGCGAGCCCGGGCGCGGCCTCGAGCCAGGCCGTGACCACCTCGCGGGCGGCCGGGAGCGCCTGCTCCAGGTTGTCGAGGACGAGGAGGAGGGACGGGCGGCGGGCGAGGAGCTCGCCGACCGCGGCGGGAGCCTCGAGGGGGCGCGGGTCGGCGCGCTCGAGGCCCAGCGTCGTCGCCACCGCGCGGCTCACCTCGGCGGCGGTCCGCGCCGCGGCGAGCTCGCAGAGCACGGCCTCGCGCGGCCCGCGAGGATCGCGCTGCGCGAGGAAGCGGCGCGCGAGGTGTGTCTTGCCCACGCCGCCGGGCCCGCAGAGGGTGATGAGGCGCGCTCCCTCGCGTCGCAGCCCGGCCAGCCTGGCGAGCTCGCTGCGGCGCCCGACAGCTCCGGGCGCCGCGTCGGCTGGCCTGCGCGTCACCTGCCGCCTCTCCGCGCTAACAGCCCGTGGTGCAAGTCCGGACCGAGCGAGACGGTCGAGGCGGCCCGCTGGCAAGGCGCGCCGAGGGCGAATCCTTTGACGGCTTTAACCGAGGTGCAACGCCGCCAGCGGGGCGAAGTCGGCCGCCCTCGCGACGTGGAGCGACTTGCACCACGGGCTGCTAGGTGCTGCTCGACCAGCTCACGTGTGTGGACGAGGAGCTCGCGGCCGCCCGGCGCGCCGTGGCCGGGGACGACCAGCGCCGGCGCGGGGAAGCGCGCCAGCACCCGCTCGATGGTTCCGCGCCAGTGGTGGACGTCGGCGCTCTCCAGGTTGCCGAGGCCGCGAGCTCCCGCGGATCGCACCAGGCAGCCGCCGACCAGGACCCGTCGCGCTGGAAGGTAGACGACCAGATTGTCCACCGTGTGCCCGGGGCCGGGGTGGAGCACCTGCACCGGCTCTCCCGCCAGGGTCAGCGTCGCATCGGGAGCCAGGAGCACGGCTGGC
>JAKLHH010000308.1 GCA_022710245.1 Myxococcota bacterium | reverse complement strand
GGGTCGCGGGTCGTGGGGGTCGGGGGGCGCGGGGGTCGCGCGGGTCGCGGGGTCGCGGGGGTCGCGGGGGTCGCGGGTCGCGGGGTCGCGGGGGTCGCGGGGGTCGCGGGTCGCGCGGGTCGAGGGGCCGACTCGCCCCGTGTGCCGCGACACCTGCGCCAGGAGCTGGGCCTTGGTCGGTCCCACGCGACCTCTGCCGCGCGGCGCACGCTCAGGCCTGGTCTGCCTCCTGCTGGGGCCCGCTCCTCGCCCGCGGCGTGAACCACCACGTGCTGGCCATCGTGGGCCAGAGCTCGGAGCTGGGGCGGCGCTGGTCTTGATTCAAGCTGATCTTGATCCGGGCTGACCTGCTCTACTCGCGCCGTGTGAACGCCCAGGAGGCGTAGCCCTTGCCCGCCACGAGGTGCTCCGCGAGCGGGTAGGCGACCAGGCTCTGCAGCTCGAACTGGAACTCGCCGGCCTTCCCCTCCTGCTTGCCGAGGCTGACGTCCTTGACGTGCTCGAACTTGACGTCGAGCTTGAGGCTGCTGAGCGTGTCGCCATAGTGCGCCAGCACCGCGTTCTCGCGGCTGCCGTCGGCGAGCACCCGGACCACGAAGGCTCGCTCGTCATCGTAACCGGCCTTGATCCGGGGCGCGTCCGGATGGATCGCCTTCACGGCCAGGCGGAGGTACGTCGCCCGCGGCTCGGGCTCGAGCTCGGCCTCGGGGAAGGTCAACCGCAGGAGGACAGGCTTGAGCCAGCCGTGCTGCTTGTGCAGCACCTTCTCGCCGAGGGCTCTGCGCGCCGGGGTCAGGCCGAGCGGCTGGAGCGCGCCGCAGATGCCAAGCGCGAGCTCCTCGGGCGGGAGGGCGCCGTAGCCCTTGACCTTGAGCGCCTTGGCGATCTTCTTGGCGGCGTCGTGGGTGTGGCGCAGGGCGACCAGCGGCGCGAGCGCGGCGGCGTCGGCGATCTCGTCGCTGGCCAGCTTCGTCTCGACCCGGACACTCCACAGCTCTCCCATCGCGGCTCCAGTCCATCGGGATACCAAAGGTAGCTCTGGGCCGCGGAGGGGCGGCTCGCGCGGGAGCTACGCTACGGGCGGCGAAACAGCACGCCGAGGTCGAGCTCGAAGCCCGGGAGCAGCGGCGTCGTCAGCCGCTCGCTGAGCTCCTGCGAGACCTCGAGCCGCTCGCCGGTCCAGCGCTCGACGAGGCCGCTCTGCTCGACGGCCCAGAACTCCCGGACCCCGGCCTCGGCGTAGATGAGCCGCTTCGTGATTCGATCGTAGGCCCTGTCGCGGGAGAGGATCTCGACGCAGAGCTCGGGCACCGCGTCGATGGGCCCCTCGTGCTCCTCCCCGACGCGAGCAAGCAGGACGAACGCGTCGGGCTGCAGGATGCGCCCCGGCCGGAAGCGCACGTCGAGAGGCGCCTGGCCGATGGTGACTGGTTCTGCGCTGCCCTCGGCCCACTGGCTGAGGGCGACCACGAGGCGTCGCAGGAGCTCCTGGTGCCAGTAGCTGGGGGAAGGGCTCACGAGCACCTCTCCGTCGACGAGCTCCACCTTGTCCACGCTCTCGGGCAGAGCCAGGAACGCCGCCTCGCTGACCAGCTCGCGTCGCGCCACCACCATGAGACCACGGTAGCACAGGCTGGGGGGAGCGCCAACACGGTGGCCCGGACTCACGGTGGCCCGGACTCACGGTGGCCCGGACTCACGGTGCCCGGACTCACGGTGGCCCGGACTCACGGTGCCCCGACTCACGGTGCCCGGACTCACGGCCCGGACTCACGGTGCCCGTACCCGGACACACAATACCCGGCCCCGTGCGCCGGACTAGCGGTGCGTCGTGCACCGGACTGACGGCGCGTCGCACTGCACCGCGCGCTGGGCGGAGATGGCGCAGGGCCCGCGCCGGGGTCTGTCTACCCCGACGAGATCCGGATCGGGTACTGAGCGCGCACCGCCGGTCGGCCGCGCGCGCACGCCGCCCCGGGGCATCCATCATGCTGCCCTGGTTTCAACCCGCGCCCGGCGGTCAGGGCCAGGTGGAGTTGACGACGCCCACCCGGAGCCACCGCGCGGCGTAGAGTAGACAGAGGTTCGCTGGAGTCGCACGCGATGACCGATCTGCTCGAGTGGCTGGGCGCCAGGCCTCGACGCCTGGACGAGGTGAGCGACTGGCTGGGCAAGTCGTCACGGCTGCTGACCGATGCCTGGTGGCACGCGAGCGACCTCGAGTGCGCTCACGAGATCGTCGAGGAGCGACTCGAGGCGCTCGGCGTCGACCTGCCGCGGTGGAGCGACTTCGACGAGCGGCACGACGAGGTCGCCCGCCGGGTCGAGGACGAGGACCAGCAGCGCCGTCACCAGCTCGGCTTCGTCGCGGTTCATGCCAACGCGCGGATGCAGGACGGCCGGCGCTTCTACTGCCTGGGGGCGGCGCTGCTGCGCGAGGCCGGCGAGCCGCTCTGGGCGCTCCTCTCCGAGGAGGAGCACCGCCAGCTGCTGGCGCTCGCCGGCCCGCCCGGAGCGCTCGAGGCGCCCTACTCGGGTGCCACGTCCTTGCCCGCCGAGATCCGCCCCGTCCTCGACCTGGCGCTCATGCCGCCCTTCGTGGCGCGCCGCCGCGCCGACGAGGCGTTCGCCAGAGGAGACTATCTCGAGGCGCTGCAGCTCATGCCGAAGGCGATCGACGACGGCGACCACGGCGTGCTCGCGCAGCTGCTGCGCCTCGAGACCCTGCGCCGCCTGGGGCGCCGCGAGGAGGCCCGCGCGCTCTGGTCGTCGGTGGCCGACGAGTGGCTGCGAGGGGATCGTCGCGCCTGGGACACCCAGTGGCGGCGGCTCCTCGAGCTGCACCGGAGGCTGGCGCTGCCGGGCGACGACGCGCGGCTCGCCGAGATCAAGAGGAAGACCTAGCCACGAACGACGCCTCGCCGCTCGCAGAGTACGGCGGCGAACGGGCTCCCGGTGATCGCCGTCAGACCGCCGGCTGCCCCGATGGCGCAGGCCCTCACGGCGCCGAGCGCACGAGGATCGCCGCGTCGTGGGGGGGGACAGTGACGCTGGAGAGCGCGGCCCCGTCGTTGACCGGATCCTGCCCCGTCCCCTTGATGCGCCGGAACCCGCTGCCGAGCGCCACCGTCACCGTGGCCGGCGTCGCGTTGACGATCACGCTGCCGTGCTCGTAGTCGCGCCGCAGGACGCCCGGGTGCTGCTGCACCAGGTGCACGTCGTCGAGCCAGACCTCGGTGCTCTCGCGGCCGACCTCGAGCACCAGGGACGCCGTCGCGCTGGTCGCCTTGCCCGTCACCACGACCCGGCGCCAGGCGGGCGAGACGAAGAGCGGAGAGGTCTCGCCGCCGCCGAAGCGGGCGGTGAGGGTGCGCTCTCGCGAGGCGCGCACCATGAAGGACGCGGCGTAGGTCGCGCCGGCGGTGACGGCCACCGCCTTGCTGACGACGCGGGCGCCGCCGAGCGCCGTGCTGCGCTGGACGTGGCCCGAGGCGTGGAGCGCGCCGCTCCCGGCGAAGGCGCCGCTCGTGGTGCGGTCCAGCGTGACGTTGGTCCCCGTCCAGCCCGCGGCGCTGCTCTCGAAGCCCTCCTGCAGGAGGTCGGCGCCGGGCGCGGCGTAGACCCGGTAGCGCGGGCCGAGCGCCGCGCCGAGCCAGCCCTTGTGCGCGCGGATCGCCGACTCGTCGGCCGGGTTCGAGGCGACGGCGTGGCCAAAAGTGGCGGAGCCCGGCGTCACGTCCACCGCGTACTCGTCCCACCAGGGGTCGTCCCAGAGGCGCGTGTAGGCGCCCGTGCTCATGTCCTTGCAGTTGTCCTCCTGGGCGTAGAAGCCGTCCTCGAGGAGCGCCAGGCCGAAGGCGAAGCGGAAGGGCGCGTTGGTCGTGGTGGTCACCGTCCCGATCGGGTAGAGCGCGGTGGAGAGCCGGTTGAAGATGTCCGTGTACTCCGGGGCGCGCCGCGAGTGGTGCATGCGGTAGCCGTAGATCGCCAGCACGGAGTCGAGCTTGTTGTAGGTCGGCGAGGCCGTGTTGCCGTACTTGTCCGACGGGCAGCTCTCCATCTGCGTGCCGTTCAGCTTGAGGCCGCGCGTGTAGCGGTCGCCGCCGATGAGCAGCTTGCCGGCCGGGAGCTTCGCGGAGAGGCTCGCGTAGAGGGCCTCCATGCCGGCGCCCCAGAGGTTCTCGCCGGAGGCGCCGAAGCCGCCGTCGGCCACGAGGTCGTTGTCGACGTCGAGGCTGGCCCCCTCGGCGAAGTAGGGGTCGGCGTCGAAGTAGACCCCGTCCACGCGGAGCCCGGCCACGGGGTCGCCGTCCGCGTCGCGGTCGAGGTTGGCGACGATCCAGTCGGTCTCCACGTCGGCGAGCGTGCGGCCGCTCGCGTCCTTCGGGCAGGCGGTGGAGAGGTTGAAGGACCAGCTCTCGACGCCCGCGGCGCCGGCGCCCTCCCAGCCCAGCTTGTGGAGCGCCACCACCGAGCCGGCCGGGTGGAGGACCGCCGTCGACTTGTAGCCGCGCGTGACGCCGACGCGGCCCGTCGCCGCGTCGAGGCTCGTCACCTTCGCGTGCTCGGCGTTCTTGAAGCTCCCCGCCGGCGCGTCGTGGAGGACCAGGTACTGGCCGACCACGAGCCGGGAGGTGTCCTGCACGAAGAGCTCGACGGCCGCGGCGCTCGCCGGCTGCTTCAGCGTGGTGCCGGCGTGGTAGAGCCAGTGGCCCGCGAAGACGGTGCCGCTGCCGTGCACGGGCCCGAAGCTGGTGGAGGGGCCGGTCGCCGTGAACGGCATCGTGTTCGTCTGCCGCTCCTCGGGCGCCACGTGGTAGAAGTAGAGCCCCTCGGGGCGGCGGCTCTGGATCGCCGGCACCCTCGGCTTGGCCCAGACGTGCGAGGAGATGGCGTCGTACTTCGAGTAGAGCTCGGCGCCCTTGGCCAGACCCGGCCCCTCGACGAGCGCCACCCGCGGCGCCCGCAGCGGCGCCAGCGACGGCGTCCCCGGCAGCGGCTGCGCGAACCCCACGTCGGCGTCCTCGAGGTAGGGCACCGTCTGGCGCGAGGTCACCTGGACCTTGACGCCGTGGACCGTGGTGCCGCTCGCGTCCTGGCAGGCGAGGAGGAAGGTCCGCTCCGCGGTGATCCCACCGACGACGAGGACCCCCGAGCTCGCCCTGCTCCCCGACCAGGCGCCGGAGGCTGTGCAGGAGGTGGCGCCGGCCGCGCTCCAGCTGAGCGTGGTCTCGCCGCCGCTCGTCACCAGCCCCGGGTAGGCGGTGAAGTAGACGTCCGGTCCCTTGCCGTCGCCGACCACGCCCGCCGGAGGCCCGCCGTCCTGCGCGCCCGCGCCGCCGCCGTCCTGGGCGCCGGCGCCGCCGTCCTGCGCGCCGCCTCCGCCGGGGCCGAAGTGGACCGGGAGCGAGACCCGGCTGCGGCCCGGACCGACGTAGACCTTCGGCGCGGCCGGCGCCGAGAGGTCGAAGGTCATGCCGCCTGGCGCGAAGCGGAGGTCGAAGCCCTCCACCCCCTGGTTCCAGACGGCGAGGTCGAAGCGCCGCTCGCCGCCCGAGCCGGTCACCTGATCGGTCGCCTCGAGGCTGACCGGCGTGAAGAGGCTGAAGCCCCGGGTCGCCGTGATGCTCCCGCTGTAGCGCACGTCCGCCTGGCCCCCGGCGGTGAAGCGCACGCGGAAGGTCGCCGCCCCGCCGTCGCAGTCCTTCCAGATGAAGACGGCGGCCTCCCGCGCGGGGTCGAGGGCCGGCGCCCCGCAGGCCACGGCGACCTCGCGGGTCGTATCGGGCTCGTCGGCGGCCGTTCCGGGGCACGCGCAGAGGCTGACCGCGGCGAGGCCCGTCATGACCCATGTCCACCGTCTGTTGGTGCTCCAGCTCATCCGGCGCTCCTTGGTTGCTGTGAGGTTGCCGCGAGGGAGAGCAAGGCCCGTGCCCCCAGCAGGGGCGGGCCAAGAGACCGTGATCAGGGGACGGCCTCGTCAGCCCGGAGGCCAGATCGGGAGGGCGGGGCGACGCCAGTGAGAACGATCGGATCTCAGCCCGCGTGCCGTGGGGCGTGGCGCCGTGGCCCCTGGTCGTGGCCTGACCGCCAGCCGCCAGTTGACATAGCGCCTGGCTATGTCAACCAGAGCTCCCGCGAAGGGCGGTCAGCCGATCCCGGATGCCACCATCGGGGGCCTCGGGCAGCTCGCCCGCCTCGGCCATCAGCGCCAGCGCCACCACGTGCTTGCAGGGCTCGGCGCTTGGGTCGCTGCCCTGGCAGCTGCACCGGTGGCGCAGCAGGTTGCGGGTGATGAAGAGCTCGTGCTCGACGCTGCCGCGGTAGCGGGCCCAGAGGACCTCGCCGTCGACGCCGGAGCTCAGCCAGCGGTTGTTGCCGACGATCTTCTCGGCCGGCTCCAGCTGCCGCCCGGCGAGCAGCCGCAGGCGCCGGCGCGCGCCGGTGCCCGAGGTGCCCTGGCCGCGGCCGAGGACCTCGGGCGCGAGCTGGCGCGCGAGCTGCAGCCCCTCGGGCGAGAGCTCGTTGTCGCCGAGATCGACGACGGCGAGCGACGGCAACGCGGCGCGATCTCGCAGCAGCGCCGCGAGGTCCCGGTCGGTCAGCTCGAGCCGCCTGAGCGCGAGGGAGCGCAGCTGGCGGGCGAGCGGCAGCCGCAGCAGGGCGCGGAGGGCCTCCGCGTCGTGCTGGCCGTGCTGGACCTCGAGGTGGACCAGCGACGGCAGCGCGAGCGCCTCGAGCAGGCGCGGCAGGGCCGAGGAGGGCGCGTCCCCGAGGTCGACGATCAGCCGCTCGAGGTGTGGCAGCTTCACGTGATTCGAGAGGAACGCGGCCGACGACCGCGTCAGGAGGACCTGGAGCTCGCGGACGGGCCAGGTGAGCCCCTCGGCCTGTGCGTCCTCGGTGGCCACCAGCCAGTCCACGCCGAGCTCGAGTCGCGCGAGCCCTGCTGGCAGGGCTCGCGGACCGACGCTGAGGCGCTCGCCGCGGAGCACCAGCTCCTCGAGCTGCCCCTGCGCGAGCTCCGGCGCGCCGCCGAGGCAGCCGAGCAAGGTCAGCGAGCGGAGCGCCCGGCGGGCGCTGCCCGTGAGGGCGTCGACGAGCTCTCCCGACCACCACCAGTGGGTGGTGACCGAGTCGACGAGCTCGCAGATCCGCAGCCCCAGCAGCTGCTCCCAGGCGGAGGCGTCGAGGGGGCTGCGCAGGCTGGGGCTCTTGGCGAGGACCTCGATGGCGTGCACCAGGCCGAACCGCCAGCGCAGGCGCAGCGGGTCGGGGACGTGCCTCGCCATCCCGCCGAGGAAGCGCGCCTGCTGCGCGTCCAGGAGCTGCTGGTGCCGCGAGGCCGCGGCCGCGTCGCCGCCGGTCGCGGCCACGCCCAGCGCGATCAGCTCGCCGAGGGGATCGCCCTGCTCCTGCAGCCAGTCGGAGTAGACCAGGTAGGAGGCGACCTCGTCCGGGGCCGCCCGGATCTGCCGCTCCAGCTCGGGGTGGCGAGCCTCGCGCGGACCGGCGCCGTCCGGCAGGTGGCGGGCGAGGAGCCCCTCGAGCGCCGCGGTGCTGGTGTAGAGCTCGGTCACCAGGCGGTGCCGCCCGAGCCACTCCTCCAGCTCCCGCGCGCCCGGTGGCCGTCCGCGCTCGATCACCAGGGCCGCCAGCTCGCGCCCCAGCACCTCGCTGCGCCGCGCCTCGAGCTGCCCCGAGGCCATCAGCTCGTCGACCAGCTTCCTCGCCGCAAGGACACGATCCATCGGGAGGATCTACGCACGAGGGGGCGGCGCCTTCCAGGCGAGAAGCGCGAGAAGCGCGAGAAGCCGCGAGAAGCGCGAGAAGCCGCGAGATCCGCGAGGCCCGCGAGATCCGCGGAAGGACCTGCCGGCGAGGTCGTAGATATACCCGGTCCAACCATCGAGTCGGAGTAGGAATGACCATCGCTGATCACCCCCTCCACGGATCCGGACGTGCGGCATTACCGCATCCGGCTCTTGCTTCGGGTGGTCACGCGCAG
>JAKLHH010000307.1 GCA_022710245.1 Myxococcota bacterium | reverse complement strand
CGGCGATGGACGCCGTCGGCCGGCGCGGGCCAGGCCACGCGGGCGCGCTCTCGGTGGGCTACGGCGTCGCCTACCCCTTCGCCATCATCGGCGTCGTCCTCCTCGTGCAGCTCCTGCGCCGGCTCGGCCGGGCCGAGGCGAGCACGGAGGAGGAGCGCTGGCTGGCCGAGCTCGCGCTCGCGCGCCCCGAGCTGGAGATGCGCACCTTCCTCGTCACCAACCCGGCCTGCGCCGGCCGCTCGCTCGCCTCGCTCGACCCGCACCGCGCCAGCGCCGCCAACGTCACCCGGCTTCGCCGCGACGCGCAGGTGACGATGATGACCTCCGGCTTCCCGCTCGCGCTGGGCGACGTGGTGATGGCGACCGGCACCGCCGAGGACCTGCTGGAGCTGGGCGGCATCCTCGGCGAGGAGACGCAGGTGTCGATGGACCTGAACCGCGACATCGTCAGCGTCACCGTCGACGTGACCAACGCGCGGCTCGCCTCGCGCACCCTGCGCGACCTCGAGGTCCGGCAGCGCCACGGCGTCGTGATCACCAGCCAGCGGCGCCAGGGCGTCACCCTCGCCCCCGACGGCGGCGCGCGCCTCGAGCTGGGCGACACGCTGGACGTGGTCGGCGAGCGCGGCGCCGTGCGCCGCTTCGTCGAGCTGGTCAACCCGGGCGGCGGGCGGCCGGACCAGACCAGCATGCTGAGCTTCCTCCTCGGGCTCGCGCTCGGCGTGGCGATCGGCACCCTGCCCATCCCGCTGCCGGGCGGGGTGAGCGTGAAGCTCGAGGCGGCGGGCGGCGTCTTCCTGGTCAGCCTGGTGCTCGGGCACCTCGGGCGCGTCGGCCCGCTCCTGCTCTACGCGCCGCAGGCCGCCACCAACTTCGCGCGCGAGCTCGGGCTCCTGCTCTTCCTGGCAGGCGCCGGCACCACCGCCGGCACGCGCTTCGTCGCGGTGCTGCGCAGCCACGGCGTGCGCCTGCTGCTGATGGGCGCCACGGTCACGCTGATCACGGTGGCGAGCACGCTGGTGGCGCTGCGCCTGAGCCGCCTGCGGCTGCCCACGCTGGGCGGCGCGCTGTCTGCCTGCATGACCAACTCGGCCGCCCTCGAGGCCGCCTGCGCCGGCGCGCGCACGGACCTCGCCATGCTGGCCTACGCGAGCGCCTACCCCGTCGCGCTGATCTTCAAGGTGGTGGGGGTGCAGCTCCTGGTCGAGCTGCTCGGCAGGGGCCTCTGATCGCCGGGCAGGACCCTCACCGCGAGCATGAAGTGACCGCTGACGCTGGTGGACCGCCCTGCCCTGTGAGAGGCTAGGCGCCGCAGCGAGCGGCTCGTCCCCGACCTCGAGGTGCACCTGATGGCTCCGCGTCTCCTGAAGCGATCCCTGCTGCTGTGCGCGCTCGCGCTGGCTGGCTGCTCGAGCAGCCCCGCCGCGCCCGACGGCCCCGGCCCGCTCGACCTGCGCGCCGACCTCGCGCTCGCGGATCACGTCCGCGCCGACTCGGGCACGCGGCTCGACGCCTCGCCGCCCGCCTGGCAGGCGCTCAAGCCGGCGAGCTCGCCGGCCGCGCGCTCGGTCCACTCGCTCGTCTATGATCCGGACGGCAAGCGCGTGCTGCTCATCGGCGGCCAGCCCGACGGGCCGACCCCGCTCGGCGATCTGTGGGCGTGGGACGGCACGGCCTGGAGCCAGCTCTCGCCGGGCGGCGACGCGCTCCCTCCGCGCAAGAACTTCGGCGCGGTCCACGACCCGGCGCGCAAGCGCGTCGTCGTCTTCGGCGGGATCTACGGCGGCCTCGTCGTGACCCCGACGTACCTCGGCGACACCTGGGAGTGGGACGGCGCCGCCTGGGTCGAGCGCAAGCCCACCGGCGCGCTGCCGCCGCCTCGCTCCGGCCTCGCCCTCGCCCACGACGCGAAGCGCGGCCGCACGGTGCTCTTCGGTGGCGCCGACGGGTCGACCGCGTACGACGACACCTGGGAGTGGGACGGCACCAGCTGGCAGCAGCTCAGCCCGACGACGCACCCCTCGGCGCGCTTCAACGTGCAGATGGTCTACGACCCGGACCGGCAGCGCGTCGTGCTCTTCGGCGGCATGAGCCTCGCGGGGCAGAACGCAGGCGACCTCTGGGAGTGGGACGGGCAGACCTGGACGGAGCGCTGGCCGTCGAGCAAGGAGCCGCTCGGCCGCGGCTTCCACGCGCTCGCCTACGACAGCGGCCGCAAGCGCGTGGTGCTCTACGGCGGCGCGGTGAAGTGGCCGCCCTACATCGATCCGAGCACCACCTTCGCCGACTGCTGGGAGTGGGACGGGACCGCGTGGTCTCCGGCGGGCGACCCGGCGGCGCCCGGCAAGCGCGCCGGCGCGGCGCTCGCCTACGACGGAGCCCGGCGCGCGCTGGTGCTCTTCGGCGGCAGCGGCGACGGCACCCACGGCAGCGCCGACACCTGGGAGTATCGCTGATGACCGACCTTCCGCTCCTCGAGCTGCCCGGGCTCCTGCGCCCGGTGAACGTGCCGCTCCTGCGCGAGGTGGCCATGCCGCTGCCGCCGCCGGGCCCGCGCACCAGGCTCCACCTCCGCCAGGGCCTGGATGGCACGCTCACGCTGCGCTGGAAGGGGCAGCGCGAGGTGGTGCGCTGGGATCCGGGCAGCGACCAGCTGCAGACGCTCGAGCTCGCGGCCGGCGAGGCCGGGCACTGGGGCCTCGACGTGCGCGGCGACCGGCTCGCGGTGGCGGGGCCGGCCTCGCTCCAGCTCCTCGACGGCGCGGGCGCCGTGCTCAGGCAGCACCGCTTCCCCGAGGCGAACGGGGAGAACAGCTGTCGCCTCGGCGCCGACGGCAGCCTCTGGCACCTCGCGGACCTCGATGGCGGCCGCGCGCGGCTGCGGCTCCTCGACGCGGCGGGCGAGCTGCTCGACCAGCGCGAGCTCACGCACCGCGCGAGCGGCGGGCCGGCCTGGTGGCTCGAGGACGCGCACCCGACGCAGCCCACGGTGGCGGTGAGCGCCGGCCTCGGCCAGGACGGCGCCTTCTTCCTCCTCGCGCACGCGCGCGAGCGCCGCCTGGTGCTCGACGCGCCGGTGGACGGGAGCTGCTTCGCCGGCTGGGCGCCGGGCGGCGAGGCCTTCGCCACCCTGCCCCACCACGGCACGCAGCTCTGCCTGTGGAGCCTGGGCGGGGCGCCGCTGCGACAGCGCGAGCTCCGCCCGATGCTGGAGGCGCTCGACGACGGCCACAGCTGGTCGGTCTGCTTCCTCGACGACGAGCGCCTGCTGCTCCCCACCTCCGAGGGGCGGCTGCTGCTGGTGCGGATGGCGGGCGGCGAGGCGCTCGAGCTGCGTCTGCGCGGGGACGTGCGCAACTGGGACTGGCGCCAGATCGGGCTCGTGCGCTTGCCCGGCTCCAGCGCCCCCTCGCTCCTCACGGCGCGCTCGGGCGACCGCGCGCTCAAGGTCTGGGACCTCACGGCCTGCGTCCGCTAGGGCTCCGCTGGTGTCCGCTCTGAGCGACGATCCGATCCTCAGCGCGCGCGACCGGCGAGCCGCTCGCGTGCGTTGTTGCAGCAGGGGCCCGCTCGGCAGTACCTTTCCTGCATGCGCGACAGCTCGGTGAAGAAGGCCAAGGCGAAGAAGCCCACGGCGAAGAAGGCCCCGGCAAAGAAGGCCTCCCCCAAGAAGCCCACGGCAAAGAAGGCCTCCCCCAAGAAGGCCTCGGCGAAGAAGGCCCCCCCCAAGAAGCCCACAGCGAAGAAGGCCTCCCCCAAGAAGGCCTCGGCGAAGAAGGCCCCCGCCAAGAAGCCCACGGCGAAGAAGGCCCCCGCCAAGAAGCCCACGGCGAAGAAGGCCTCCGCCAAGAAGCCCTCGGCGAAGAAGGCCCCCGCCAAGAAGCCCACGGCTGTCGCGAAGCCTCCGGCGAAGGAGGCCTCCCCCAAGAAGCCCACGGCGAAGAAGGCCTCCGCCAAGAAGCCCACGGCGAAGAAGGCCCCCGCCAAGAAGCCCACGGCGATGAAGGCCTCCGCCAAGAAGCCCACGGCGAAGAAGGCCTCCGCCAAGAAGCCCACGGCGAAGAAGGCCTCCGCCAAGAAGCCCTCGGCTGTCGCGAAGCCTCCGGCGAAGGAGGCCTCCCCCAGGAAGCCCACGGCGACGAAGCCCCCGGCCGTCGCTAAGCCCGCTGCGAGGGCGACCGGCTTCGACGTCGACGCGCTCCTCGAGCGCCTCGACCGCTGGTGTCAGGCGCAGCAGGACCGCCAGGTGCGGCTCCTCCGCTTCCCGCCGCTCACCGACGAGGAGATCGCGCAGATCCCCTCGCTGCTGACCAGCTTCCCCCACCCGCTGCCCACGCCGTACGAGCCGTCACGCTTTGTCCTGCCCGCTGGCTACCGCGAGCTGCTCCGCCGGGCAGGCGGGCTCCGCGTCGAGCACCGTGCCGGTCCGGACGACAACTGGGTCGCCTGGCCCGTGGTCTCCATCTACCGCCCCGGCGACTGCTCGCGCGCGCACCTGGGCGCGACCAACACGCTCGCCGACTCCTGGACCGTGATGGGCACCAGCGTCGACGACCGCGCCTTCTCCACCACCGAGCTCATCTCCTTCGCCAACGCCGGCTTCGCGGTGGAGGCCTCGCGCTGGTGCTTCTACACCGGCGGCGAGCCCGGCGCGGCTCCCTCGATCTACATCGAGGACAACGACTTCGAGTGCCTTCTCGGGAAGTACGTCGACACCGGCGAGTGGATCAGCGAGCTGCACGAGCCGGTCTTCCGCTCCTTCGAGGAGTGGATGACGGCGGTGGTCGACGTGGTCTGCAGCCGGCCCTTCAGCCCCGACGAGAACGACGCCACCGTCAACGCCATCGTCGAGCGCGGCGCCGAGCAGCAGGCCTGAGCGCTGGCCCCTCGGTGCGGGTCACGCTGATCACACGACGCTCGAGGCCTCCCTCGCGCAACTGGGTCGCACTGGGGCCACGTGTCTCCACAGGCGGCAGCTGCGCCAGTCACTCCGAGAGGGGCACGGCGCTGCAAGTCCAGCAGTTCAGTGAGCGCGAGCTGGCCTGATGCTTGCTTTGGCGTACGGACGGACGAGCGAGCCGGCCAGGCGCGAGAGACGCGCCCGGCACGCGCGATAACATATAGCCTCCCGAAGAGCGGTGTGCTCGCCTGCGGGAGGCCGCTGCACCTGTCGCCCCCCGCGCTCCCTCGGTCACTTCCCGCAGCCAGGCGTGTGCTTGTAGAAGCGGACGTCGTCGTTCGCGCCGTTGATCAGCACGAAGACGTTGTAGCGGGGCGCGTAGCGCCAGCGCCCGTAGGTGCCGGTCGCGACGGGGGCGACGGGCGCTCCGGCGGCCGAGCGCGCGGTCCACTGGTAGGGCGTCGTGCCAGTGTCGAGGACGTAGGGCGAGCCGCCGGCCCAGGCGACCAGCTGCTGGGTGGCCTCGTCGTAGTCGAGCCCCGGGGCTGGCTTGGCGAGGAAGGGCGCGGTGGCGACCAGCTCACTCCAGGGCGCGGCCAGCGAGACCACCGTGTCGCCGTCGAGGTCATAGACCAGCACGGCGCTGCCGCCGCCGAGGGTGACGAAGAGCCGGCGCTTGGGGTCCACCGCGCCGACGCGCGTCTTCCAGGGATCGTACTTCCCGGTGTACGGCGGGTAGCCGAAGTCCTTCAGCTTCTTCCACTGATTGCTGGTGAAGTCATACGCGCCGAGGTAGGCGTGGCTGTGGAGCAGCACTCGCTTCGAGCCCGGGTCGTAGGCGAGGCCGAAGTCGTAGGCCGAGGAGGCCGCCGGCGCCGCGGCGCCGAGGTTGCTCCAGCTCTTGCTGTCCGGCTGGTACTCCCAGGTGAGCATCGTCCCGCCGCCGTCCGTCGAGCGTGAGCCTCCCCAGCCGAGGATGGTGCCGCGGTGGGCGATGAACTCCACGCCGTCGTAGGTGTGGCGCGAGACCGGCTTGCCGTCGTCGAGCGGGTCCTTGTTGAAGGGCGGCTTGGAGGGCGTCGTCTGCTGCTCCCAGGCGAAGGTCTTCAGGTCGAAGGCGTAGACCTCGTTGCCGCCGTAGTCGTTGTGCCCACCTCCCCAGACGACCATCTTCTGGCGCTGCGTGTCGAGCGCCCCGCCTCCCCAGGCCGCGACGATCGACCCGCAGCCGGAGACAAGGTAGACGCCGTCCCCGTAGCTCGCGGCGCTCTTGCAGGTGTCGAGGAGCTTGCTGCCCGGCGCCGAGGACCACGAGTCCGCGGGCAGCCCGAGGAGCAGCTTCTCGCTGGCGGTGAGCGTGGGGTCCTTGGGGTCCGCGCAGCCGGGGACCGGCGTCCCGACGGGCTGGTCGGGGCGGCCGCGGTCGGCCGCGCGCTCGCTCGCGGTGTGATCGGCCAGGGCGAGCTCGCTCGCGCGCTGGTCGAGCACGCCGCCGCGATCGGCGCTGCTCGCGTCGGGAGGGTGCGTGCTCTCGCTGCAGGCGGGGACGAGGAGCGCGAGCGCGAGCGCGAGGGTGAGGGTGAGGGCGAGGGCGAGGGTGCCTTGAGCGATCTGTCGCGGCGCCGCCGAGCGCAGAGCGCGGGCCGGCGGAGGTGCAGCGAACAACGATGATTGGCGCATGGGGAGAGCGTAGCGCGAGAGGACCGCCGCCGTCATCCCCGTGCGGTGGTCTGGCGGCACGCTCACCGCTTTGCTTGGCCTGATGGGGTACCGTCGGGGTCGATAGCTGGACCAACCACGCAGCCGCGGCTTATCACTAGCCCGCGACCTCCTCGCGCGCCTGAGCCTCGAGGGCCTGCGCCTCGGCCGGGGTCACCACCTCGCAGACGAGCGCGAGGTGATCGGAGAGGCGGAGCTCGCGGGCGACCGCGACGCGGAGCGGCGCGAGGTCGCCGCTCGCGAAGAGGTGGTCGAGGGGGACCGTCGGACGCCATGAGGGGTAGCTCGGCCCGGTCTCCAGCCGCTGCAGCCCCGCGCCCAGCAGCGGGGCGAGCTCGGCGCGATCGGCGGTGTTGAAGTCGCCCATCAGCAGCAGCCGCTCGCGCCCGGCCGCCAGGCGCGCGAGCGCGGCGAGCTGCTCGGCTCGCACCGGGCGGCTGAGGCTGAGGTGCGTCACCATCGCTGTCCACTGCAGCCCGTCGCGCTGCAGGCGGACCTCGCCGGCGAAGCGCGGCTCCCCGCGCCCGGGCAGGCGGTGGTTCGTGGCGGCGAGGATCGGGTGGCGCGAGCAGAGCGAGTTGCCCTGGTGGAGCAGGCGCCCGACGCGGTGGGTAGGGAGCGCGACGCGGTGCGGGAGCCCGCTCGCCGAGGCGAGCGCCTCGGTGTAGTCGAGCCCGCGACCGCGCCAGGAGGGGAGCTCGCTCTCGACGCAGCCGAGGAGCTCGATCCCCTCGGCGCGCAGGAAGGCGCCGAGCGGCTCGACGAAGCGCGGCGCGTGCGGCAGCAGGTAGCGCCACGACGCGGTCAGGTACTGCCAGTAGCCGCGGCTCACGCCGACGCCACCTTGCACGTTGAGGAAGGCGACCCGCATGCGCGGGCCAGTCTACGATGCCGGCGGCGAGGGCGCGAGGGGGGGCGCGAGGCGCGAGGCGTGCGGCTGCGGCTGCGGCACTGAAGTATCGTCGACCCTCGTCGCGAAGCTCGGAGATAGTTCTGGGGAAGCTCTCCCTCGACGGGTCCTCACGTGGGCGCTCACGTCCGCTCTCACGAAACCTCAGCGGATTTCGTCGACGGGGTGGACGCCTCTCGTCGAGGACCCGCTCCGGCGGGGACGCGGCACTGAAGTATCGTCGACCTTCATCGCGAAGGTCGGAGATAGTTCAGGCGGAAGCTCTCCCTCGACGGGTCCTCACGCGGGCGCTCACGTCCGCTCTCACGAAACCTCGACGGATTTCGTCGACGGGGTGGACGCCTCTCGTCGAGGACCCGCCCCGGCGGGGACGCGGCACTGAAGTATCGTCGACCTTCGTCGCGAAGGTCGGTGATAGTTCAGGCGGAAGCTCTCCCGCGACGGGTCCTCACGCGGGCGCTCACGTCCGCTCTCACGAAACCTCGACGGATTTCGTCGACGGGGTGGACGCCTCTCGTCGA
>JAKLHH010000306.1 GCA_022710245.1 Myxococcota bacterium | reverse complement strand
AGGACTGGCCTCGGCAACGTGATCGTTGTCAACAGCCGGAGAGTGGTGCTCGTCGCGGTGGTCGACGACCACACGACTCAGGTCGAGCCGCTGTCTTGATGCCTGCGCGGCGCCGCGTCGTCAGCCGCGCGTAGGGTTCCCCCACATCCTCGACGCCCAGCCCCGACCTCACCTTGCGCTGCGGGTCGAGCCGCGCGCGACGTCTCGCCGGAGCACCAGGATCCCGAGGAGCCGCGCCCGCCAGGCCATGGTCATGTCGGTGTCGCGCTGGCCCGCCGACCATTGCTGTCCGCTCCGCCCTTCGTGGCGAGCGCGACGCCACGCGACTGGCGCGACTGGCACTTGACGAGTTCCCCCCCCCCCTACGGTAACTTGCGCATACTCGTGGGACATGACCCATGAAGAACGGCAGAAGGGAGGATGGCATGAGGAGAATCTGGTTAGGTGTGCTCGCCTTGGGACTGGCTCAGCTGGGCTGCGGGGGTGAGGAGATGGGCTCACTCACGCAGGAGCTGACCACGGTGCCGACCTGGACAGCGGCCGTCTGGAACGAGGCGAGGAACGCAGGGTGGGAAGCCGGGAAGCTTGGGAAGCCGGGAAGCTGGTCGTCGGCGGAGAGCTTCGCAGCCTCGTCGTTGTAAACAGCAAGTGGAAGCTGGAGCCCGACCCCTGCCCCGATCCGGACTACCCGATCGATCATGCGGACTGGAGTCAGATCGTGGGTGGCAGGCTGGACACCGTCACGAATGTGATCCAGGCGCCGACTGGCCTGCGCTATAGCGTGCTCGCCGTGTTCGACGGACGCCAGCGCTACGCCGACGTCATTCGCGTCCGCTGACGCCCCGCCCCCGAGTCGCGCGCAATACTCCCCGACATCCTCGACGACCAGCCGGCTGCACGTCGCGCTGCGCCTCGAGCCGCGTGCGCGACGTCTCGCCGGAGAGCACCAGGATCCCGGGGAGCCCCGCGCGCTGCGCCATGGTCATGGCCGAGTCGAGCTGGCCCGCCGACCATCGCCGTCCGCGCCGGGCCGCAACAAGTACCAGCTCTCGGCCGAGGCCGGCGCGCACGGACTCTACACGCGCCTCGACGTCGTGCGCTGAGCCGCGCCAGGCCCGGAGCGCGGGCACTCGCGCCATCCTGGGGACGAGTCAGTACCTAACAAGCTCACGCGCGCTACCGCTCCTGGTAGCCCTTCCTCAGCTTCTCGGCGACGAGCTTCTCGAGCTCCCGGCGCGCCTGCTCCTCCGAGGCGAGCTCCTTGCGTCTGGTCTGGCCCTTGGAGCCGAGGCGGCCGAAGCGCGTGAGCAGCACGCCCCCCTGCCTCGTGATCTCCCAGAACTTGCTCGAGGTGCCCTCGACCAGCTCGAAGCGTCGGGGCTGGCTCAGCACGGGCTCGCTCGACCTCGCCGGCGGGAGCTCCTCGGCCCAGCCCGCGTGGTACTCGTCCTCGAGCTGGCCGAGCAGCTCGTCGTCGGCCGGGAGCGAGCGCCGCGCCGCATCGTCGAGCGCTGCGATCGCCTCCTCGAGCTTCTCCCGGTAGTGCCCGCACCAGTACTCGCTGGAGAGGTCGTCGACGTCATTGCCGATCTCCAGGTAGTGGTCGCGGTCGCCGCTCTCGACGGCGGAGCTGGCGCCCTTGCCCCCCAGCGCGCGCGCGAGCCGACGCAGCGCCTGCAGCGAGTCGCCGTCCTGGCTGGCTTCGCGGGCGCCTCCGAGCGCTCGCTCGAGGCGGGCCGCCAGCGCGTAGTGCTCGTGCTCTCTGGCGCTCTCCACCAGCTCGCTCGTCACCACCGCGCCGCGCTCCAGCAGGAGCTCGGCCGCGCTGCGGTTGTCGCGCAGCGCCGCCCACGCGAGCGGCGTCCCGTTGTGGCTCGGCGCCTCGAGCGCAGCGCCCGCCGCCAGCAGTCGCTCGCAGCCCCGCGCGTCGAGGCCAGCGGCGGCGAGGTGCAGCGGCGTCACGCCCCCCTGCGCCCGCGCGTCGGGAGCGAGCCCGAGCTGCAGCAGCCGGTCGACCATCGCCCGGCGCTCGCCCAGCCACTCGTCGCGCAGCACCTCCAGCTCCGCGGCGGCGAGGCCGAGTGACGCCGAGGACCGCGTCGGGTCGAAGCCCGCGCACGCGTGGTGGAGCGCGGTGCGCCCGTCGTCATCCACCGCGTCCAGCCGCGCGCCGAGCGCGAGCAACGCCTCGACCGCGTCGAGCGGACCGCTCTCGGCTGCCAGGAGGAGCGGGCTCACCCCGTGGTCGTCCACGGCGTTGACCTGGGCACCGCCGGCGCAGAGCTCGCGGATCCGGCGGGCCTGCTCCTCTGGCGCGACGCGGCCGCTGCAGCAGTGACGGAGCTCCTGGTCACGCCTCGCCTGCGCCTCCTCCAGCAGCGGCAGACGGAGGCGGTCGAGCGCCTGCCGAGCCTCCCGTCGCACCGCGGGGGCGCGATCGCTCGCGGCTGCTCGCAGCGCTGCGGCGCACTCCAGCGCTCGCAGCTCTCCGAGCGCCCAGGCGGCTGCTCTCCGCAGCTCCGCGTCGCCGTGCTCGAGGAGCGGAGCGATGGCGGCTCCCGACGCCGTCGCCCGCGTCTCGGCGAGGACCTTGAGCGCGCCGACCCGGGCGGCGGGTGGCACCCCGTCGTCCGTGAGCAGCGCGGTCACGCGGTCCGACGCACCCAGCCTCGAGAGGCGCGTCGCCACCCGCGCGACCTCGCGGCCGGTCAGCTCGGCGAGCTGGTCGAGGAGCGCGTCGACCTCGTCGGGCGCGCTGCCCGCGTCGCTGGGCGTGGCCACCTCGAGGTAACCGAGGCGAAGCTGCCTGGCGATCAGCGCCTCGACGGCGGACTCGGCCTGAGCGGTGCTGCCATAGAACTTGGACTCGCTCCGCGGGGGCGCCCCGCGGAGCCCGAACTCGATGCGGCAGACCGTGCCGTCGACGTGCACCTGCCAGTACTTGATGCCGCTGCCCTCTCTCAGCTCCAGGATGCGCATGGCCAGCTCCGGAGAGGAAGGTGAGACCTGACGCTGGCGCCGCGGCCAGCCCCGCTACGCCGCGGTGAGCCGCGCGTAGAGCTCCCCCACGTCCTCGACGACCAGCCCCGGCTGCACCTCGCGCTGCGCCTCGAGCCGCGCGCGCGACGTCTCGCCGGAGAGCACCAGGATCCCGAAGAGCCCCGCGCGCTGCGCCATGGTCATGTCGGTGTCGCGCTGGTCGCCGACCATCGCGGTCCGCTCCGCCCTCGCGCCGAGCCGCTCGAGCGCGGCGGCCACCATCTCCGGCTCGGGCTTGCCGATCACCTTCGGCAGCCGCCCGCACACCTTCTCGATGCCGACGATGAACGCGCCCGTGTCGGGGATCAGCCCCTCGCGCGTGATGCAGGTGTAGTCCGGGTGGGTCGCGACGTAGGGGAGCCCGCCGGCGAGGAGCAGGCAGGCGCGCGCGAGCCGGTCGTAGGTCAGCGTCTTGTCGAAGCCGAGCACCACGCACTCCGGGTCGTGGTCGTCGAGGGTGAGGCCGGCCTCGCGGAACTCCGCCTGCAGCGCCGGCGTGCCCAGCAGGTAGACGCGCCGGTGCGTCGTCTCCCGGAGGAGGTAGCTGATGGTCGCCTCGCCCGAGGTGAGGATCTGCTCGCGCCGCGCCGGGATCCCGAGCCGCTCGAGCCGCGCCCGGTAGTCCTCGGCGCGCGCCGAGGAGTTGTTGGTGAGGAAGAGGTGGCGGAGACCCCGCGCCTCGAGCAGCGCCACCAGCGCCGCCGCCTGCGGCAGCAGCCGCTCGTCGACGTAGAGGGTGCCGTCCATGTCCAGCAGGAAGGCGTCGAGCTCGGAGAGCGGGCGGTGCGCCATCGCGGGGAAGGGCCTGGTCAGTGCGGGGTGGGGACGCTCTCGACGAAGTGCGACTGCGCCTCGGCGGCGCGCGCCTCGGCGGAGCGCGCGGTGATCGGCTCGGTCGCCCCCTCGAAGGAGGAGTCGGTCGGCGCGCCGAAGAGCCCGCGGCTGATGCGGTCCATCGTGTCGGGCATGTACTTCACCCAGAGCTTGATCGGCACGTCCATCACCTGCTCCTGCCCCGGGGTCAGGCAGAGCGCGAGCATGTAGTCCATCAGGTAGCGGACGTTCTGCGAGATCGACGACTTGTACTCGCTGTTCGAGCGCTGCGCGAGGACGCGCTCCTCGTGCATCGAGCGGCCCACCTCGGACTCCATGAAGTCCTGGTAGGTGGAGACGATGATCTCGAGCAGGACGTGGTCCTCGGCGCCGTCGAGGAACTCGGTGTACTGCTCGGCGACGCGCGAGGGGTCGAAGCCGCGAGCCGCCAGGATGCGCAGGTGCTCGCCCGAGGGCGGCCGCGAGGCGAGGAGGCTGCGCGGGATCATGTGCGCCATGCGCAGGTTGATCGCGTTGTAGTTCCCCGAGTGCTGCTCCTGCTCGAGGAGCCGGCAGGAGGGGCTCCCGGCGAGGACGTTCAGCAGCCGGTCGTACTGGTCCTCCTCGGTGATCAGCTTGATGCCGACCACGTCGGGGATGGAGAGGATGGGCAGCTCCGACTGGATGGTGCCCTGCTTGATGCTCTTCACCAGGCGCCGCTCGGCGTGGCGGAACTCCTCGATCATCTCGTCCTGGGAGGTGATCAGCTGGGCCTTGGGGATGCCGAGGCGCCGGGCGCGCTCCTCGGCGAGGAGGTCGGCGTTGGCGCGGATGCGGTCGAAGATGAAGTCGACGATCCGCCGGCTCCCCTTCTCCGCGATGCGGCGGAAGCGCTTGATCCGCGTGGTGCCGACGAAGATCGGCTCGCCGTTCTCGAGGTTGTAGTAGACGCGGCCGTCGAACGGCGTCTCCCGGTAGAAGTCCTCGGGGAAGCGCCGGTAGCGCGCCACCATCTCCTCGATGCGAGGGTTGGTGTAGGTCAGGTGGTTGGCGACGAAGTCCTTCAGCTGGCCCTTCGTCTTGGCGATGAAGTTGTGCGGCTCCTTGCCGTAGAGGCCGCGGAGGATCTCTCGCGCGAGCTGATCCACCCAGATCCGCGCGATGTACGAGTTGAAGTTGACGATGATCTTGAGCTGCTGCACGTCGGCGGGCTTCGGCTGGTTGACCATCCAGCGCGAGACGATCTCGGCCAGACGGACGCGGTGGACGAAGCTCTCCAGGTACAGCATGGCTTGTGGCCTATCACTTCCCCGAGGCGGTGTCGAGCGCGCGCTGTGACGCGCCGCGCCAGTGCCCGCGCCCCGCTCATCCAGACCGCTCAGTGTGCCATCGAGGAGGGAAGGCCGTCCAGGCGGAAGATCTCCGCCGACGAGACCGGGCTCCAAGCGACGCTCCGAAGCGTGCGCGAGGGCGACGACCCAGCCACGGCATGAAGCGTGGCGCGGCGCGAGCGCGACGACCCGGAGCGTGGCGTGGCGCGAGCGCGCGAGTGGGATCCAGTGCCCTCGCCGGCGTCGGGGCGGCGTCCGCGCGGCTCCCAAGCGGGCGGCGTTGTGCTAAGGTCCAGCCCGTCACCGCTACGGAGGTGCGACCGTGCGAACGAGAAGCGCGACCTGGGCCCTGCTGCTGGCCTCGATGCTCGGGCTGGGCTGCTCCGACTCGGGCCCGGCGAAGGACGCGAGCGTGGACCGCAAGCTCGTCGACCGCGGGGTCGACGCGGCCGCTGACCTCTCCGCCGACCTCGTCGCGGATCTCTCCGGCGCGGATGGCAAGGGAGAGAGCAAGCCGGGTGACCTGCGGCTCGAGGCGAAGGTGGTCGACGCGAAGGCCGACGCGAAGGCGAAGGACCTCGCCGGCGACGTCTCGCAGGCGCCGCTCCACGGCGTGGTGACCCGCTCGGTGGCGCCGATGGGCGACGGCAAGGGGATCCTCTACATCGGCGTCTACATCATCGGGCTGCCGCTGCAGGTGGCGGGCACCAACCTCACCGTCGACCTCTCGCAGCCCGGGAGCCAGGTCAGCTACGACCTCTGGGGGGCGCCGGCCGGCAACTACAACATCATCGCCTTCCTCGACGACAACGGCAACGCCACCCCCTTCCCCCTGCTGGTCGCCGACGCCGGAGACCTGGGGATGA
This sequence comes from Myxococcota bacterium, assembly GCA_022710245.1. The sequence continues at coordinate 2,004 of JAKLHH010000306.1, read as the reverse complement.
GCAAGCCGCTCACCGTGGCCATCACCGGCGCCTCGCAGCAGGTCGACCTGGTCCTCGACAAGGTGGAGGGGGCGCCGGTCGACGGCGGCGTCGGCGACGCGGCCACCATCGGCGCGCTCAAGGGCAAGGTGACGAGCAGCGTGACCCCCTCCGGAGACGGCAAGGGCGCGCTCTACGTCTCCATCCACACGGCGGTGCCGCCCGCGGGCCTGGTCACCTCCACGGTGGTGGGCAACGCCGATCTCTCCTCGCCCTACTCCTCGGAGACCTACTTCCTGGGCAGCGTGCCGGCGGGGAGCTACTACCTCCAGGTCTGGCTCGACGACAACAGCAACTACAACATCTTCGCGCCCGGGCCTGACAAGGGCGACCTCGTGCAGGCGAAGCCGCAGCAGCTCCACATCGACGGCGGCCTGATCAACGTGCAGGACGTGGTCCTCGACAAGGTCCAGCCGTGAGCCAGGCGGCGCCAGGCCGCTACCAGCTGATCGCCTTCGACGTCGACGGCACCCTGGTCGACAGCGCCGACCGCAAGGTGGTCTGGCAGCTCCTCAACGCGCGCTTCGGCGGTGACGAGACGCTGAACGTCTCGCGCTTCCAGGCCTACCTGCGGCAGGAGATCACCTACGCGGAGTGGGTCGACCTCGACGTGCGGCAGTGGGTGGCGGCGGCGGCGACCCGCGCGCAGATCAGCGAGGTGATCTGCGCGCACCTCCGCCTGGTGCCCGGCGCGCGCGAGGCGGTGGACACGCTGCGGGCGCGCGGCTACCGCCTGGCGGTGATCAGCGGCACCCTCGACCTGACGCTGGAGCTGCTCTTCCCCGAGCACCCCTTCGAGGAGGTCTTCACGAACCGCATCTGGTTCGACGACGGCGGGCTCATCGCGGGCTGGGAGGCGACGCCCTACGACATGGAGGGGAAGGCCCACGCGCTCGCCGCCATCGCCGAGCGGATGGGGGTGCCGCTCGCGGCGACGGTCTTCGTCGGGGACAACGTCAACGACCTGCAGGTGATGGCGCTCGCCGGGCTGGCGATCGCGTTCGAGCCGAAGCACCCGTCGGTGACCGCCGCGGCGCACCGGGTCGTCACCGGCGACCTCCGCGGCCTCCTCTCGCTGCTCTGACCCTGCCGGACGAGCTCGACGGCGCCGGACGAGCTCGGCGCCGGACGAGCTCAGCGCTGCAGGGTGGCGTTCTTCAGCCAGAGCAGGTTGATGAACGAGAAGCCGTAGCGATAGCCCCTGACCTCGCTGCGGACGGCGATGTGGTCCGCCACGTTGGCCAGGGGCAGCCACGGCCTGCTGACCGCGATCAGCGCCTCGATCTGGGCGAAGAGGCTGTCGCGCTTCGCCAGGTCCAGCTCGGAGGACACGCGGCGGAAGAGGTCCCGGAAGGCCGGATCGGCGTAGCGGGCGCAGGAGAGCCCCTCGGGGGTCAGCAGCCAGTAGATGTTCTCGGGGTCCGGGTAGCTCGGGGACCAGCCGAAGACCACCATGTCGTGCAGGCCCTGCTTGCAGATCCTGTCGTTCAGCTCGTCGAAGGAGACGAAGTGGGCAGAGACCTTGATCCCGACGGCGCGAAACGATCGGGCGAGGAGCTGCCCGGCGAGCGCAGGGTCAGGCAGGTACGGCCGCGGGTCTCGCCACAGGTACATCTCCAGCGTCTGGGCAGCGACGGGGGCCTTCGCCAGCACGCGCCTGGCCTCGTCGGGGTCGAACCGGATGGGGCTGCCCGGCTGCCGGTGGTGACGGAGGGTCGGCGGCACCGAGCCGGTGGCGGGCGTCGCGCTGTCGTCGTAGAGCCCGGCGACGAAGGCGTCGCGGTCCACCGCCTGGGCCAGCGCCCTGCGGATGGCAGGGTCTCTCAGGTAGGGCTTCTCGGTGTTGAAGGAGAGGAACACGCTCATGAACTGCGCGGAGCGGAGGAGCGCGATGTCCCGGTGCCGCTCGAGGTTCCGGGCCGCTCGGGGCGTCAGCGCCATGCCGATCTGGGCATCGCCCTGCAC
>JAKLHH010000305.1 GCA_022710245.1 Myxococcota bacterium | reverse complement strand
CGCGCCAGTCGCAGGGCTTGCTGAACCACCAGCAGCCGGCGTCCGGGTTGACCTTGCAGGTGCCGCTGCCGCTCTCGTCGCTCTTCTCGGGTGGGCTGCTGTCGGGATCGGACGGATCGGGATCCGGGTTCGAGCTCGGCGGCGCTGGCGGGGCGGCCGCGAGGTACTTCGCTGACGAGTAGCCGATCTTGGCCTCGTAGCCGACGCAGGCCCAGCCCGGCTCGTCGCCCTGCGGGTAGTAGGCGGCCTTGTACGAGGCCCCCTCGGGGATGGCCACCAGCACCGTGGCCGCACCGCCCGCGGGGCTCGGCTCGCTGCGCAGGTTCAGCGCGCCGGTGCCGGACTTCACCCAGCGGTAGCCGTTCTGCGGCAGGCCGGCCTTGCAGCCGACGGTGCCCGCGGGCGCGGTGACCGCCAGGTTCACCGCGCTCACGTAGCCGTAGAGCGTCTTGTAGAGGACGCAGGCCCAGCCGCCCTTGCTGGCGACCGGGAAGTAGGTGAGCTTCTCGTCGGCGCCCTCGGGCACCGTCCCGACGACGGCCCCGCCGCCCGCGCTCCCGCCCGGAGCGGAGTAGAGGCTCTGCGCGCCGGCGCCCTTCTTCACCCAGCGCGTCCCCTCGGCCTCGAGCCCCGCCTTGCAGTCCTTCTGCGCGGGTGGGGTCTCCTCGGGCTTCTTCGTCTGCTGATCCGGCGCCGGCGCGCCCAGGTCCGGCGCCGGCGCCGGCTGCTGCTGGTAGGTGTCCGGCATCGCGGCGCGCCCGTCCGCCTTGTTCCACACCGGGGCGAGCTCTGAGTCAGCGGCGGCGCAGGCCTGGAGGATGAGCAGCGCGGCGAGCAGTGAGGATCGGGTCATCGGCATCGCTCCTTGGCTGGAGCGGGTTGTTGCAAGGGGCTTGCCGCCCCCGAGGCACCTCATCCCGGGACTTCGAGCAGCCAGCTGGCTCCCGACGCACGACCGTGGGCACTCGGGCTGGCGAACCCGCTAGCCGCTGCCCACCTCAGGTTGCAGGCGCTCGCTGCCAGACCCTCGACGAGCCTGGTGCTGCGACAACTGGCGCGCCGGCTGCACCTTCCGTTCGCAGCTGCGTGCTCGCCCGCGCCCACGCGTCGGGCTCAAGGAGGTCTCATGCTGACTCGTGCTTCGCTCGTCCTCGCCACCCTCGCGCTCGCCGCAGGCTGCGGCAGCTCTGACAAGACCTGCCCGGACGGAAGCCCCCCGGCCGCTGCGGAGGCAGGCCCGGATCAGGGCCAGCCGCGCGAGGCCAGCGTGAAGCCCGACGGACCCGCCCCGGCCACGCCGCGGACGACGCAGCTGAAGACCTTCGACGAGATCCTGGCGGCCTACCAGGCCGGCAGGCCGCTGCGGGCGATCTTCAAGTACGGCCAGTGCTCGCTCGCGGGGGCCAAGGGGCCGAACGCCGTCGGCGGGGTGTATGCCCTGGCGGCCGAGCGCCTGAGCAAGGGCGGCGCGGTGGCGAATGGCCAGATCGTCTTCTCGGACAGCAAGCTGATCCTCGACCCGCTCTCTGCCGGCACCGACAAGAACGCCCACGTCTACAACAACGCCACCATCCGGATCCTCGAGAGCGGGGCCGTGCAGGTGATCTCCCAGTACCTGATGGTGCCGGGCTCCACGGTGACCATGAGCGAGGTCTTCGAGTGCTCGCTCGAGGCGGGCAAGGGCGCCGCGGTCCACGTCGAGAACCCGGCGGGTGCGCCGGCGCAGCCGGAGCAGCTGAAGGGCCTCGACGCGGTGATGACGGCGCTGCAGGCGGGGGAGCCGGTCACGGCGGTCGCGGATCTGTCGAGGTGCACCCTCGGCGCGGGCTCCGACGCCTCGCCCGCCAGCGATCCCTCGCTGGTCAACCTGGCCATGGGCACCTTCGAGTGGTTCGCCGCCGGGCTCCTCTACCCGGGCTCCAAGGCGCGCCTCTCGGCCTCCGAGGCGATCCTCGCGCTGGACCCCGCGGACGCCGGCCAGACCGGCTACGTCTTCATGTACACGAAGCTCGCGCTGAGCTCCGACGGCGCGGTCCAGGTGGTCCGCCAGCAGATCGACCCGACGACCTTCGCGGCCAAGCTCAACCAGACCTACGCCTGCAAGCTCGACGACGGATCGGGCTCCGGCGCCGTGCGCTACCTGCGGCGCTAGGCCGCCGCTCCCAGGCCGCCGCTCCCAGGCCGCCGCTCCCAGGCCGCCGCTCCCAGGCCGCCGCTCCCAGGTTGCAGTCCCTCGAACTCGGAGCCGCCTGCTCCCTCTCCCCGAGCAGTCCTCGCGCAGTCCTCGCGCCCTCCCCTGGCACCTCCTTTGCTCCGACCTCCCGGACCGGCCCGCGCCGGCTCGAGGAGCGCTCCATCATGTGCTGTCGTCGAGGAGGCTGTCAGGCCCCGCTCTCTCTGGTCGTCCCCCTCACCCTCACCCTCACCCTCACCCCGCTCGCCGCACGCGCGGTGCCGCCGCCCGCACCATCCCCTGGCCTGCAGCTGACCGGGCGCGGGCTCGAGTGCGAGGGCGAGGGCGCCCACCTCGGCCTCAGGCCGAGCGTGCTCCTCGACGGGCGCTGGATCACGGCGGGGCCGCCCCGCCTGGTCGATGGCCGCCTCTCATGCTCGCTCCCTGGCGCCGAGCTCCTCCTGGAGCGCGCCGGGGCCGACCAGGTGCGGCTGCGACTGCGCGCCTCGAGGCCGCTCGTCCTCGGCGGGTTCGCCCTCGAGGGCGAGGGGCAGGTCCCCGGCGCGCGCGCCTGGCTCTCGAACGGCTTTCAGTCCTGGTCCCAGAGCGGCGTGCTCTCCCTCGGCGAGCTGGTCGGCGGGAGGCAGCTCGAGCGCGCGCTCAGGGCCCGGGGCGGCGCCGAGGAGCGCCGCGGGGGGCGCGAGCTCTCCTGGGAGTACTCCTTCGTCGCCGGTGATCGCCACGCGCTCGTCGCGGGCGCGACCACGGCCGAGCGCTTTCGCAGCTGGGTGCAGGTCGGCCGGGGCGAGGCGGGCACGGTGCGCGTTCGCCTCGTCTCGGGTGGAGCCGGCGAGCGGATCCGGCTTCGGCCCGGCCAGGAGGTGGCCGGGGAACGCTGGTACCTCCGCGCGGGGAGCGACCTCGGCGCCCTCCTCGAGCGCTACGGCGCGAGCCTGCCCTCGCGCGCGCGCGGACGCTCCGGGGAGGTCGGCTGGAACTCGTGGTACGAGCTCTTCGGCGCCGTCGACGAGCGCGCGGTGCGCGCGAACGCCTCCCGCGCGGCGGCGCACCTCGGCGAGCAGCTGCGGCGCGCCGGCCTGCCGCCTCGCCGCCCCGCGGTCTACCTCGACGACGGCTGGGAGCGGCGCTGGGGCGAGTGGGAGCCGAACGCGAAGTTCCCCTCGGGGCTGGCGCGGCTCGCCGCCGACCTCCGGCGGCGGGGGATCGCTCCCGGCCTCTGGCTCGCTCCGCTCCTCGTCGACGAGCGGAGCGCGCTCGTCACCCGCCACCCCGAGTGGTTCGTCGGCGGTGAGCGCTATCGCCATCCGAGCGGCGTCTACCGCGTCCTCGACGTCACGCACCCTGGCGCCGCCGCCCACCTCCAGGGCAGCATCCGCCGCCTGGTGGCGCAGGGCTTCGAGCGCCTCAAGATCGACTTCCTCGCGGCGGGGACCTGCGAGGGCGCCCGACACCGCGAGGTCACCGGCATGGAGGCCTACCGCCTCGCGCTGCGCCTCATCCGCGAGGCGGCCGGCGAACAGACGCACCTGCTCGCCTGCGGCGCGCCCGGCATCGCCAGCTTCCCTCACGTCGACGCGTGGCGCGTCGGCCCGGACATCGCGGTCAGCGTCCCGGCGCGCTGGCTCGGACCCGCGCGGGCCGACGTCGCCGCGCAGGCGAGGAACCTCGGCGCCCGCTGGTTCCTCTCCTCGGCGACCACCCTCGACGCCGACCCGCTCCTCCTGCGCCGCGCGCCGCGGTCGCGCGTCGTCGCGGCCGGCTGGGTGGTCGCCCTCGCGGGCGGCGGGCTCTTCCTCTCCGACGACCTCAGGCGCCTGCCGCCCTCGCGCCTCGGCTGGGGCCAGAGCCGGCGCCAGCTGAGCGCCGCCGTCGGCGGCCGCGCCGCGCGGCCCGACCCGCTCGTCCCCGCCGCTCCGTCGCGCGCGCTCGCCGCCGTCAGCCTCTGGAGCCGCCTCAGCGGCAAGCACCGCGTGCGGCCGCCCGAGGTCTGGCGCGCCGTCGACGGCGGACGCGTGAGCTTCGACTGGCGTGCGCTCGCGGTGCGCTGACAGCGGACCGGAACACGCCGGGCACGCGAGCCACCGCGACGCTCTTCAGCCAGCGCGGGAGCGGGCGCGAGGCTGGCCTCGCTTGCGCGCGCGAGGCGCCCTCTGCCTGGCGCGCTCCGCGGCGAAGTGCTCCTCGACCATGGCTACGAACGCGCCGAAGGCCCCGGCGAGCGGCTTGTCACGGTGGCGCACGAAGAACAGGCCCGCGGCGAGCGGCTCGCGCCAGTCGAGCTCGCGGAGCTCTCCGGCGGCGAGCTCGCGGGCCACGGCGCGTCGTGGCAACAGGGCGACCCCGAGGCCGGTCTTGAGGCACTGCACCAGCGCCGCCAGGCTGTTGAGCTCGATCACGGCGGCCGGCTCGACTCGCACCTCTCTGAGGATCTGCTCGAGCTGCATCCGGTAGCCGCAGTCATGCTTCGGCAGGAGCAGCGTGCTCTCCGCGAGGTCCTCGACGCCGAGCCCGACGCGCGTCGCCAGCGCCGAGGTGGGGCTCGCGACGTAGCCCATCGGCTCGCTGAGCAGCGCGCTGGTGCGCAGGTCGGCGGCCTCCGGGGCCATGGCCAGCAGGAAGGCCGCGTCGATGGCGCCCGTGCGCAGCTCGTCGGCGAGCTGGCAGGAGCCGCAGTTCGCGATGTCAAAGCCGACGCGCGGGTAGGCAGCGCAGAAGCGGCGCAGGATCTGCGGCAGGTGGTGGTCGGCGACGCTCTGCGGAGCGCGCAGGCTGATCAGCCCATGCGTCTCGCCGGCCCTCCGGGCCGCCTCGCGGATGGCCTGCTCGTAGCTGAGGAGGCGGCGCACGTGCCGCCGCAGCTCCTGGCCGGTCCTGGTCAACGTAATGCGCCGCCCGAGCCGCTCGAAGACGGGCGCGCCGAGGTCGTCCTCCAGCGCCTTGATCTGGGCCGACACGGTCGACTGCGTGCAGTGCAGCACCTCGGCCGCGCGGCTGAAGCTCATGGTGCAGGCGACCGCGTCGAAGGTCTTCAGCAGACGGAGCTCCATGCGGCCAACCTATCGGATCCGTCGATGCGCACAAGCGGAAACGATCGTTGGACGTCCGCGCGGCGATGGCCTATCACCGACTGGAGATGACCAGACGAGGGAGACCACGATGACGATGTCACCGAGAGCCACGCTGATGTTCTGCCTGCCCTTGCTGCTCGCGCTGGCGCCGCGCCCGGGCTGGGCAGCTCCGCTGATGACCATCGAGGAGGTCATCAAGGACGCGCGGAGAGGCGTCGAGTTCCTCGGCAACGAGCAGCTGACGAAGCGGATCCAGGCGAACCCGAAGCTCGTGCTCCTCGACGTCCGCACGAAGGACGAGTACGACGCCGGGCACCTCAAGGGCGCCACCTGGATCGAGCGGGGCGTGGTGGAGTTCACGCTCGCCCGGACGCTGCGGGATCCCGCCGCGGAGATCGTGGTCTACTGCAAGAAGGGCAACCGCTCCGCCCTGGTGGTCAAGGCGCTCCAGCGCGTGGGCTACAAGAACGTCAAGTCCCACGTCGGCTTCGATGCGTGGGTGGAGGCCGGCCTCTCGTTCCACAACTTCCTCGGCGAGGCCAGGATGCTCAAGCTCCGCCCGATCAACTCCGCCACCAACCCCGTCGAGTACCACTCCGAGAAGAAGTGAGGACCGCTCAGCGTCGTGCTCGCGACGCGCGGCCGGTGAGGCTCCGGCGCAGGGCGCGCGGGTCAGCGTCGCGCTCGCGAGGCGGCGCAGGCGAGCGGGTCAGCGTCGCGCTCGCGGGGCGCGGCCGGCGAGGCTCACGTGCGCGGGGCGCGCCGGAGGAACCGGGCGGACGACGCTCCGCGGCCCTCGCCCCGTCCCCGCCCCCGCCCCTCGCCCCGTCCCCGCCCCCGAGCCCAGGCCTCGAGCCTGCCCGGGCTGTCCGGACGCCTGGCCCTCGCCTCCTCGCCAGACGCAGTAGTCGCCATAGCAGGAGGCGAAGATGTGGCCGGGCAGGGTGTAGCGCTGCCCGGGGTCGGGGTCATAGATCTCCATCTGCCAGCTGGGCAGTCGATCGGCTCCGACGCAGGTAGCCCTCTCGACCAGCACGAAGTGTCCCCCGCCGCCGCTCATCTTCAGCCGCACGATGGCCGGTGTGTGCTGCTGGAGGGCAGCGTAGCCGAGCGCGCCGGTCACGAGCCGCGAGGGCACGCCGAAGCGCCGCAGCACCTCCGGCATCGCGGTCGCGTCCATGCCCGCCTCGGTGCGCTGCGGATGACCGTAGCCACCGGGCACCGTGCGGCAGACCTGGCGGATCTGCTCCTCGCTGTGTCGCTCGCTGCGGACCGAATCGATCATCATGCGCAGGCACGCCGGCCCGCACGAGTCCTCGCGCTCCTGACGGTAGAGCGGGGTCTCCGCGCCCGCCGGCGCTGCAGCGAGCGCGCCGAGCAGCAGGGCCAGCGTGAGGATGAGACGAGGGCGAGAGCGCACGCCCGAGACGTAGGCAACGGCCATGCCACGGGACAACACGGTGGAATCACGATCGTCACCCGCGAAGGTGGTCGGTGGCGCTGGGTGGAGCTGTCAGGCGAGGCTCCGAGATCCGGCGAGCCCTCGCGCAGCTCCTCGATGGCCGTGGCGATGGCCTCGGAGCAGGCCGTGACGGCGCGGGCTGCGCGCTACGGCTTCCAGCCGCAGCCGATCTTCCAGAGGAACCCGCTCTCCCCCGGCGCGGTACGCGCTGCGCCGTCGAACCCGGTGACGGCGCTGGACACGTCGGAGCCGCCCGCGAGGAGCCCGCCCACGTAGACGTTGTCGTGGCCGTCGACGGCCATCCCGCCGACCAGGTCCATCCACTCTCCCCCGCCGCGCGTGGCCCAGGCGACGCTCCCGCTCGGGTCGAGCTTGGCCACGAAGACATCGATCGCCTTGATCGGGAGATCGGCCGTCGGCACCGGCAGCGCGGTCGTGCCGATGCTCAGCGAGCCGCGGTACCACCCGCCGACGTAGGCGCTCCCCGCGCTGTCGACGACCAGGCTGGCGAGCGAGAGGTTGTCGCCGAGGACGATGACGTCGCTGCTCGCGGTCCAGGCGTGGGACCAGCCGAGCTGCCCCGCGCTCGACAGCTTCGTCACCAGCGCGGTCGAGCCCCAGGGCGAGAGGGGGCCCATCGGGCTGGTGTACGTCTGCGTCCCGACCGTCACCGTCCCGCCGAGCTGCCCCGCCACCAGCACATCTCCGCCAGGAGCCACGGCGATCGCGGTGCCGGTCGCCGCGCTGCCTTTCGCTGCCGCCGTCTGCGAGGCCCAGACGAAGCTGCCTGCCGGGCTCAGCCTGGCGACGAAGAGGTCCGCCACGCCGCTCGAGGAGAGCGGGAGCCCCCCGAGGCTGGCCTCCCCGTGCATGTACCCCGTGATGAAGGCGTCGCCGCCCGCGGCCACCGCGACGGCCTGGGGGAGCACCGCCCCCTCCGCGGTCACGGCCCAGACGAGGTCGCCGGAGGGGGCGACCCGCATCACCAGCGCGCCGTGGTCGGCCACGGTCAGGCTCTTGCCACCCGGCAGGGCCAGGGTGCCGCTGCCCTCACCCGCGAGCGTGGCGTTGCCGGCCGCGTCGACCGCCAGCGAGACGGTGAGCCCGGTGGCGGTGGGCGTCGGCACCGAGGGGCTGGGGAAGGGGACCGCCCAGAGCGGCTGGCCCGCCGCCGACCACTTGAGCAGATAGGGGCGCGGGCACGAACCGGTCGGGATGGTGGTCGCGCCGAAGACCGGCGGAGGGCACACGCGGCCCGCGACGTAGACCGCGCCGGCGGCGTCCGCGCCCACGCGGAGCTCGGTGCCCACCACCGCGGAATCTGCCACGGTG
>JAKLHH010000304.1 GCA_022710245.1 Myxococcota bacterium | reverse complement strand
CGGCGCGGATCAGCTCGAGCACCGTCGCCTCGCCGGCGGTGCAGGGCTGCATCGTCTCGGCCATCCGCACCTGGAGGTTCCCGGCGCCGAGCAAGGGACAGGTGCCGGTCCGCTTCCCGTTCCTGGTGCACCCGATCGGGTTCTGAGCGCGACAGCCCCGGCTCGTCGTCCTCCCGCACCTGTGGCAGGGACCCCACACGCGCGCGCAACCCCGCGTCCGCGCGTCCGTCCGCGGCTGGCATCGGCGTTGCTCCTCCGGAGAGCGGAGCCCGTGCTCCCCGAGGAGCGCCCCATGCGCGGCGTCCATGATCGCCTGAGGAGCTGGTCGCTGGCGAGCTGGTGGCGTCGCCACGAGCGGCAGAGAGCCCGCGCGGCTCGCGCCGCCGCCGAGCGACCGATCCTCTCCTCGATGGACCTCAGCATCTTCCGCGCACCCGGCGATGGACAGGGGCGGCGCGCGGCGTGAGCGAGGGACGTGACCGGCTCTGGCGGTTCTGCTCGAACCCGGCGAAGATGGACCTCCTGATGAGGTGCCCGATGCGTGCACGGCCTCTGCTCGCCGCCCTGCTCCTGGTGCTGGTCGCCAGCGTCGCTGCGCCCGCGGCCGATGCCTACACCAAGCGAAACATCTTCGTCACCAACCGCGGCGGCAACAACATCCTCGAGCTCGACGACAAGCTGCAGCTGGTGCGGAGCTGGTTCGACGGCGCCGGGCTGAGCGTGCCGAACGGCATGGCCTTCACCCCCACCGGCCGCCTCTACGTCGCCGACACCGGCAACAACCGCATCGTGGGCTTCGACGAGACCGGCGTGCAGATCGTGGCGTTCAGCGTCGACGCGTTCACCAAGCCGGCGGTGGAGAGCCTCAACTTCGACGTCAAGGGCGTGCTCTTCGCGAGCGCGAACCCGGGCGACGGGCGCGTCTTCAAGCTGAGCGAGGCCGGCGCGCTGCAGGGCTACCTGGTCAACGACCCGCTCTACACCAACCTCGGCAACGTCAACTTCACCAAGGCCGGCCACGTGATCATCGCGGACTTCTCGGCGCAGGGCCGCGGCATCCGCGAGGTCGACACCGCGGGGACCACCCTGAAGACCTTCGGGGTCAAGGTCGGCCTCCTCTACGAGGACATGGTCGTCGACGGCGCGGACCGCATCTTCGCCTCGCGGCTCTCGGAGAACGACGTGGTCGTCTTCGACGCGCAGCGGAACCAGGAGCGGACCATCACGGCGCCCGGCCTGACCAAGCCGACCGGCATCGTCCTCACCTGGGACTGCCGGCTGATCGTCGCCTCCTTCGGCTCCGCGGAGCTCTACGAGTTCCGGCACGACGGGACGTTCCTGCGCAAGGTCTCCGTCGCCGGGATGAGCCTGCCCGAGAGCCTGGCCATCGCCGGGCAGCGCCTGACGGGGAGCTTCGACCCCGACAGCAGCCAGACCATGGAGGCCACGCCGGCCTGCAACCCCACGCCCGACGGGGGCGCGCTCGCCGACGCGGGCGCCGCGGACAAGGCGGTCTCCGGAGACGGCCGGGCGGATGGCGCGAAGTCGCCGGGGAGCGGCGAGACGTCGGGCTGCAGCTGCCGCGTGCAGGGCGAGGACGCGTCGCCCGAGGCCTCGTCGCTGCTGCCGCTCCTGCTCCTCCTTGTCGTGCTCTCACGGGGGTTGCTGCGATGTCATCGATCCGGCGCGCGCTCCCGAGGTTGACCGTCGGCGTCGTGCTCCTCGCGGGGGCGATCCTCGCGGGGTGCTCGACGACCCAGAAGAGGGGCACACCGCCGCCGGCCGTGCGGTCCGTGCCCGAGGGCAAGGGCGCCGAGGAGGCCGCCGCGACCCAGCGCTGCCGGCGCTCGAAGGGCTGCGAGGAGCGCGGCCTCTGCACGGCTCGTGGAGGTCGTTGCCTCGCGGGCTCCCACCTCGACTGCCGCCAGTCGGAGCGCTGCGACGCCGTGGGGCAGTGCACCGTGCGGAGCGGACGGTGCGTCGCCGCCGGGGAGTTCGAGTGCGAGCTGCGGCCGGCGGTGTGCAGGGACACCGAGGGGACCCTGCTCGATTGCTCGCTGGAGCACGAGGCGTGCGTGCCGGTGCTCGACCGCTCGAGCTGCGGCTGCGGCGGCTCCGAGGGGGAGGAGGCGTCCACGGCCTCGCCCGCGTCGGCGCCGGAGTGCGAGCGCGCCTTGCTCTGCCGGCTCCTGGGGCGGTGCGGCTTCGCGGGCGGGAGGTGCGTCGTCACCGCTGCCGGGTGCAAGGCGAGCGAGGCGTGCCAGCAACGCGGCGAGTGCACCGCTCGGGACGGCAAGTGCACCGTCGCCTCCGACGCCGAGTGCGAGGGATCGCTCATCTGCGAGTCCCAGCAGCGCTGCGTCGCGCGGGGCGGGCGCTGCGTCGAGGCGCGCGACTGCCGGCGTGCCAGCGTGTGCGCCAGCGAGGGGCGCTGCGACGAGCGGGACGGCGTCTGCATCGCCGCCCTCCGTCGCGACTGCCGGCGGTCACGGATCTGCCTCGAGAGGGGACGCTGCGCCGCCGAGCACGAGGAGTGCGTCGCTGGCTCCGGCGACGACTGTCGGCGGTCCAGGCTGTGCCTCGAGCAGGGCCTCTGTCGGCTCGGGCGTGAGGGCGAGGCGTCCCGGCGTTGCGTGGCGGCGGACGAGGACTGCCAGCGCTCGCTGGGCTGCGAGCGTGACGGGCTCTGCGCGGCCAGAGGGGGCGCGTGCGTGGCAGCCGACGAGCCAGGTTGCCGCCGGTCGAGGGCGTGCAAGGAGCAGGCGCGCTGCAGTCCGCGCGACGGGCGCTGCGTCGACCTCTCGGACGCGCCCTGCCGGGCCGCGAGCGCCTGCCGGCGGGAGGGCCGCTGCTCCAACCGCGACGGCAAGTGCGTGGCGCGCGGGGACCCGGACTGCAAGCAGAGCGAGGCCTGCACCCTCTTCGGTCTCTGCACGGCCAGCGACGGGCACTGCGTCGCCGGCTCGGACGCCGACTGCGAGCGCTCCAGGATCGCCTGCGCCGAGCGAGGCTGGTGCAGCGAGGAGGGCGGCCGCTGCACCATGCTCCGCTCCGAGGACTGCTGGAAGAAGTCGAAGGTCTGCGCGCGCTACGGGGAGTGTCACCTGCCCGAGGTCGAGAGGGGCGAGGTCCTCCCGCGCTGCGTGCCCCGGACCGCCCGCGACTGCCTCGACTCGACGATCTGCCGCGAGCACGGGCACTGCACGCTGGTCGACGCCGACGACGCGCTGCGGGCGCGCTGCGCCAGGAGCTGCCCCGTCGACGATTGCCGGGCCAGCGGGCGCTGCGTGGCGCGAGGTGGGGAGTGCGTGCCGCGAGGCGATGGCGACTGCCGAGCGTCCCTCGACTGCAGCGCCGCAGGCCTCTGCGCCGCCAGGCACGGGCGCTGCGAGGCCGTCGCCGACGAGGACTGCAGGAAGAGCGAACAGTGCGGGATCCTCGGCAACTGCGCCGCGGTGGCCGGCGAGTGCCGCCCGAGGACCTCGGTCCACTGCCGGCGCTCCCAGGTCTGCGGCAGCGCGGGGAGCTGCTCGGTGAACGGCGGCACCTGCGGAGCAGTTGCCGCGGCGGACTGCCGGCAGGCCGAGGTGTGTCGGGACGACGGGCGCTGCACGCCGAGCAGGGGCGAGTGCGTGGCCACGCGCGACGAGGACTGCCGCCGCTCCGAGGGGTGCCGCAAGCGCGGGGAGTGTGTGCTCCGGGAGCGAGCCTGCGTCTCTCCGGCCCCCAGGGGCCTCCGGCCCTAGCGTCGGCGGAAGAGCGCCGGGAGCTCGACGAGCGGATAGGCCTCGATCTTGGGGGAGAGCGCGTACCGGGTCGACCCCGGGTAGAGCACGTAGAGCCTCTTCAGTCGGAGCTCCTCGCTGGCGATCTGCATCGATCGCGTCAACGTCGGGGCGTCGGCGTGCTTGATCTCGAAGCCGAGGCGCTGGCCGTCACGGATCAGCAGCAGGTCGAGCTCGGCTCCCGCGTGGGTCGCCCAGAAGTAGCCCTCTGCGGGCCTGGAGAGAGCCAGCACCTGCTCGATCGCGAAGCCTTCGAAGGAGGCGCCGAGCTTCGGATGCCCCAGCAGGTGTTTGCGGGTCCGGAGCCCCAGGAGCGCGTGAAGGAGTCCCGAGTCACGGACATAGACCTTGGGCGCCTTGACCTGACGCTTGCCGAGGTTCTCGAACCAGGGGGGGAGCTGCCGGACCACAAACGCTCCGGCGAGGATGTCGAGGTACCGCCTCGCGGTGGGCTCGGAGCTCCCGAGAGAGCGTGCCAGCTCGGCGGCGTTCCAGACGCCCCCGTGGTAGTGCGCGAGCATCGTCCAGAATCGTCGCAGGGTCTGCGCGGGAACGCTGATCCCGAGCTGGGGGACGTCCCGCTCGACGAACGCGCGGGCAAAGTCCTCGCGCCAGGAGAGGCTGGCGAGATCGGTCCTGGCGAGGAAGGAGCGAGGAAACCCACCACGAAGCCATAGCGTGGATAGCCGGCTCACGCCGGCCTCACTGAGGTCGAAGCCGCCCATCTCGACGAAGCGGACGCGGCCTGCCAGGCTCTCCGAGAGCCCACGCACGAGCGGCGGGGATGCGCTGCCCAGCACGAGGAAACGCGCCGGGTTCCTGGGACGGTCGACGAGGACCCGGAGGATCTCGAAGAGCTCGGGCCGGCGCTGGAACTCGTCGATGATGACCAGCCCCCGCAGCTGCTCGAGAGCGAGCCTGGGCGCCGAGAGGCGGGCGAGGTCGGTCGGGTCCTCGAGGTCGAAGACATCTGCCGCGTGGCCCCGCGCGAGCTGTCGCGCCAGGGTCGTCTTGCCGCACTGTCGCGGGCCGACGAGCGCGACGACCGGGCTCTCCCGGAGCGCGGTCCGGACGGTCCTCTCCAGCTGCGGTCGCTCGATCACGCCCCATGATGAACCTTGAAAATCGAAACATCAACTTTCGATTTTCAAGGAAGCACGGTGAACGGTCAGCAGGGCCCGATGGTCGAAGCTCAGACAAGGCGCACGAGGAGACGGCCCTGGACGCTCCCCGCGCGTGTCGCGCCGCTCAGTAGAGCGGCTTGAGCTCGCTCTGCGGGTAGTAGTGCTTGAGGATCTCCTGGTAGGTCTTCTTCGCCTCCGCCATCCCGATCGCGCCCGTCTGGCAGAGGCCGACGCCGTGCCCCCAGCCGCCGCCCTTGAAGACGAACTCCGCCGGCCGCCCGTCGCCGCCGGCGACCACCTTGATGATGAACATCGACGAGCGGAGCCCGCCGAAGAGCTGGCGCAGCACGAGCTCGCCGCGCACCTCCCGCTTGCCGAGCGCGCCCTTCACCTCGAGCAGCGTCACGCGCCCGGAGATGCCGCGCCGGAGCACCTTCAGCTCCTGCACCGGCCCCACCTTGAGGTGCTTGACCAGCTCGGTGACGCGCGCGGCCGGGAGGCGCTCGGTCCAGCGGTACTTGTTCTGGTTGAAGCGGCTGCGGCCGCAGTAGGTGACCGGCGGCGTGTCGAGCCAGGCCTCCATCTGCGCGTCGCTGATGCCGCTGCCGAACTTCGCCAGCGCGGGGAGCGGCGGCGCGTCGAGGTGCCCGCGCAGGTTCGCGTCTGCCTTCACCGGCCAGGCGTTGTCGTTGTGCTCGGTGTGCCCGCCGCAGGAGGCGCTGTAGACCGTGTCGACGAGGCTCCCGTCCTTGCGCACGAGGACCATCCCGCGCGTGGCCCCGACCGCTGCGCTGGTGCGCGGGTGCTCGCGGCCGGCGCCCGCGTAGACCTGGCAGTGCTGCGTCGAGCAGAGCAGGTACGGATCGCCGATGTGGTGGGTCCCGATCTTCGCCAGCAGCTCGCCGCGCGCCGCCACCGCCTGCGCGCGCAGCGCGGCCTCGGGCGCCTGCGGGAAGATCTCGGCGGGGACCAGGCCGGCGAGGAGCCGGTCGGCGGGCACCGAGTTCACCACCGCCATCGAGCCGTCGGTCTCGACGGTGACGTAGATCTGCCCCCAGTACGGCCGCGTCCCCTCCTTCGCCGTACGCAGCGAGAGCTGCTCGCCCTTCGACGGCGCGAACCAGACCGCGTCGCGCGCGCGCACCTTGGCGCCGGTCTCGAGGTCGGTCACCTCGAAGAGCCCGGCAGGGCGCGTCTTCAGCTGCTTGATCGCGGCGACCTTGGCGAGGCCGTGCTTCTTGACGAAGCCCTCGGCGGCTTGCAGCGCGGCCTCCTTGCTCTTGTAGGGGCCCTCGGCGACGACGTAGGCGCGGTTGTCGAAGACGGTGCCCTTGACGCCGAAGATGCTGCCGATCTCGATCAGCTTGCAGTGGCCGCCGCGCTTCTGCCAGGTCGCCAGCTCGGTGCGCAGCTTGTCGATGGCGGAGACCGCCTCGCGCGCGAGGACCACGTAGTGCTCGAGGACGGCGGGCTTCGCCTGGGTGAGCGTCACGCGCCAGCGCTTGCCGCCGATCACCTCGGAGCCGTCCTCGCCGTCGGGGAGCACCCGCAGCGGGGCGGTGCCCTCGAGGGTCGCCTCCTTGCTCCCCTCGGCGACGCGCACGCTGATCAGCGGCACGCCGCGGCGGTCGAAGGCGAACTGGTTGCTGTAGAGGACGCGGAGCTTGTCGTTGCGGCTCAGCTCGTCGCCCCGCGCCGTGGTGGTGGTGAGGGCGGTCGCCGCCAGCGTGCCCAGGATCGCGATCGTCGTTGCTGCTCGCATGATGGTCGATGCTAGGGGTCGGATCGGCGTCTGGCAAAAATTTGCTCCGCCGCGCTCGGAAGACCGCTACCTTGTCCCTGTAACCTCCCCTGGAGGCCCCCGATGCCGACCCTGACGAACCCGGAGCTCGAGGCGCGGCTCCTCGCCGACCCGACCGACACGCAGACCTACCTCGTCTACGCGGACTGGCTCTCGCAGCGGGGCGACCCGCGCGGCGAGCTGATCACGCTCCAGCACGCGCAGCAGGAGCGGCGCCCCGCACGTCGGGCGGTGGCGGGGAGCGGCCGCGACCAGGAAGACGAGCGGGGCGGTGGCGACCCGGAGCTGGCCGCCGCCATCGAGCGGCTCCTCTGGGAGCACGGGCAGGAGTGGGTCGGGCCAGCGGCGGCGCAACCGAAGCAGGCCGTGCTCGAGTGGGAGCTCGGGCACGTACGCGCGGTGCGCTTCAAGTACGACGACTACGGCGCCTACAGCGAGCAGGGCGCTCTCCTCAAGGAGCTGGTCAGCCGCCCGGCGGGGCGTCTCCTCCGGCGGATCGACCACGAGCTCTTCGCCGGCGACCAGTCGGCGGCCGGGATCATCGAGGCGCTCGCCGAGACGCGGCCGCCCGCGCTGCGCGAGCTCTCGCTCTGCGACTACGAGGCCTGCTGCCTGAGCGACCTGAACGGGATCTCCTGGCTGGAGTGCGGCGACGTCTCGCCGCTCTACGCCGCGCTGCCCCGGCTCGAGGAGCTGACCCTGATGGGCGTCGTCGAGCTCGGCGCGCGCGTCGAGCTCCCGGCGCTGCGACGCTTCGCGTTGCGCACGGGGACCCTGACCCGCGCGAGCCTCGCCGCCATCGTGGCCGCGGACTGGCCCGAGCTAGAGGAGCTGGAGCTCTGGTTTGGCGACTCGAACTACGGCGCCGAGTGCGAGGCTGGCGACGTGGCGCCGCTCCTCGACGGCGCGAGGCTGCCGAAGCTGCGCTCGCTCGGGCTGCGGAACGCGGAGCTCGCCGACGAGCTCTGCGCGCTACTTCCGCAGAGCAAGCTCCTGCCGCGGCTCCGCGCGCTCGATCTCTCGATGGGCACCCTGGGCTCGCGCGGCGCGCGGGCGCTCGCCGAGCACGCGGCGGCGTTCCGGCACCTCGAGCGGCTGGACGTCTCACAGAGCTACCTCGGCGAGGCGGACCTCGCGCGCCTGGCGGCGTTCGGCCCGGCGCTCGTGGCGACGGAGCAGCGCGTCGCTGACGAGGACGACGACGAGGTGCGACGGTACGTGGTGGTCGGGGAGTAGCGCCCGAGGCTCAGCTAAACACTCTCACGTTGGCACGTAGCCAACCGGTTGACACGTGATCCCAAGAGGATCAGAGTGGGCCGATCTCTCCGACCACGGAGGTGATCGTGCCCCGAGCGAAGACCGGCGAAGCG
>JAKLHH010000303.1 GCA_022710245.1 Myxococcota bacterium | reverse complement strand
GAGTCGCGGCGGACCGCGGGGCGCCTCAGCGCCCGAGCTGGCGCTCGATCAGGGTCCGGAAGGTCGCGAAGTCCTCGGCGCCCTCGACGACGAGCCGGCCGATGAAGAAGGCCGGCGCGCCGATCTCGAAGCCGGCCGCCGCGCGCACCCCGCGGTCCTCGGCGACCACCGCGGCGCGGTGCCAGCCCTCGTCGAGCGCGCGGTTGAAGCGCGCGAGGTCCGTCGCCCCGGCCGCGCGGGCGTGCGCCTGCAGCTCCGCCCGCGAGTAGGCGTGCGGGCGCGCGAGGAGCCGCGCCAGGAAGGCCCAGAACGCCGCGTCGCCCGCCTGATCACGCACCTCGCGCGCCGCCTCGGCGGCGGGGATGGCGCTCCTGTGCTGCGGCAGCGGGTGGTCGAGCCAGACCAGCGCGACGTCCTTCGGGTAGGCGGCGAGGACCTTGTCGAGGGTCGGCTGCACCAGCGAGCAGTAGGGGCACTGCAGGTCGCTCGCCTCCTGGATGAGGACCGTGGCGGTGGCAGCGCCGCGCCGGGGACGCGACGCCAGATCCTCGACAGGCGAGCCGGCCGCGCCGACCCCGCTCGAGCAGCCCGCCAGCGCTGCGACCAGCACGACCGCCCTCCGCGACACGCTCATGGCGCCCTCCTGCTCGTCGGTGTTCGCTCGCCTGAGCGAGCAATGGATGTGCCGCCGGCGATCCTCGCGCGCGGCCGCCTGACCTCACCACCGCGCGACGCCGCGGATGGTGGGTCGTGGCACCTTCGAAGGAGGCGAGCAGGGCAAATTGTTGGTCGCGGCAGCTACGCCCGACCGCCCGACCTGGGCGGCGCCGCGACAATTCACCTTCGCCGGGGCGAAGAAACCCGCGCCTGCGCGAGGAGGCGGAGCGCGCTACGCTGTGAGCCAGGGAGGGACGATGTCGTCAGCCGACCAGCGGCAGATCCTGGTGACCGGAGCCACGGGCTTCATCGGTGGGGCGCTGGTGCCGGCGCTCCTCGCAGGGGGCGAGCAGGTCATCGCGGCCACCCGCCGGCCGAGCGTGCCGACGCGAGACGAGGCCGGCGTCGAGTGGCGCACCTGCGACGTGCTCCGCCCGGAGACCCTGCCCGGCGCGCTCGAGGGGGTCGCGGTCGCCTACTACCTCGTGCACACCATCGGCAGGAAGAGCCGCGACCGCAAGGGCCGCAGCTACCAGGAGGACGACGCTCGCGCCGCCGAGAGCTTCGCGGCAGCCGCGGCGCGGGCCGGGCTCGAGCGGATCGTCTACCTCGGCGGGCCGGCGCCGGCGAGGAGCCCCTCGACGCACCTGCGGAGCCGGCTCGCGGTCGGGGAGATCCTGCGGGGCGGGCCCGTGCCGACCCTCGAGCTGCGCGCCTCGATGGTGATCGGCGCCGGCAGCGCGTCGTGGCGGATCGTCCGCGACCTCGCGCTCCGCCTGCCGGTGATGGTGCTCCCGGCCTGGCTGCGATCGCGCTCGCGGCCCGTGGCGATCGAGGACGTGCTCGCCGCGCTGCTCGCCGCGCGCTCGCTGCCGCTGGCGACCAGTGAGTGGTTCGACCTGCCCGGTCCGGAGACGCTGAGCGGCCGCGAGATCCTCGAGCGGGTGGCCGCCCTCCACGGCCGCCGGCTCGTCGCCGTCGACGTGCCGCTGCTCACCCCGCGGCTCTCCGCGCTCTGGCTGCGGCTCGTCACGCGGGCGAGCTACCCGCTGGCGCGCGAGCTGGTGCTGGGCCTCGCCGAGGACCTGCTGCCGCGGGACGACCGCTACTGGAGCCTGTGCGGTCACACCGAGCGGGTCCCCTTCGACGAGGCCGCGCGCCGGGCGCTGCGGCAGGAGCCGGCATCGCGGGGGCTGGCGCGGGCCGAGGAGCAGCTCGTGGAGGCGATCGGGCCACGGCTGCCGGCCGCGCGCTGAGCCTGGCGCAGGACGAGCCTTCGCTGCGCGCGCTGCGCCTTCGCGCTGCGCCCGCTGCGCCTTCGCTGCGCCCGCTGCGCCTTCGCTGCGCCCGCTGCGCCTTCGCGCTGCGCCCGCTGCGCCTTCGCGCTGCGCCCGCTGCGCCTCCGCGCTGAGCCTTCGCTGCGCGCGCTGCGCCCTCGCGCGCTGCGCCTCGCCGACGCGCCGCGCGGGTGCTACCCTCGCGGTCGCGGAGGAGCATGAGAGCCTGCCCACCCCGTCTCGCTGTCCTCGCCCTCGCGATCCTGTCCGCGCAGGCGAGGCCACACCTCGCCAGCGCGGAGGGGATCGTGCTCTCTCTCGACGCGTCCGCGGCCGAAGCGTGGCTCACCTGCCGCCGGGCCGGCCGGGCGGAGCCGGAGTGCGCGCGGGCGAGCGCGACCAGGCCCGCAGGCCGCGTCGCCGCCGTCGCCGAGGCGAGCTTCAGCACCAGGCCCAGCCCGCCGAAGCCGCCGCCGGCCTCCTGGGTGGCCGAGCTCCTGGGGGCGATGCGCGGCTGGCGGCTCGCGCCCCTGGGCGAGGAGGTCGGCGCGGTCCTGCCGCGGCCGATCGCCCTGCGCGCGCGCCTCCTCGTCGTCGCCAATGGCCATCCGATGGGGGACGCCTACGTGCGGCGCGTCCGCTTCGGGGAGGCGCCCGGGGAGGCGCCCACGCTCGCCGAGGACGGCGAGCCCGTGATCGTCCTCAACGCGCTGCTCCTCGCGCCGTGGCATCGCGACTGGCCGGTGGAGCGGCGCTCGCTCGACCTGCAGGGGCTCCTCAGGCACGAGCTCTTTCACGTCGCCTTTCACCGCTATCGAGAGAGCGCCCCGAGCTGGCGGCGGCTCGCCCGGCGCAGCGACCCCACGGCGCGCCTGCTCACCCTGGTCCTCGACGAGGGCGTCGCGCACCTCCTCGACCGCGGCGCGACGCTGGCGCGCGAGGGCTTCCCGCTCGCCAAGGCCTCGCCGGCCCTGGTCGAGCTCGACGCCGCCCTGCGCGCCCTCCGCGACCGCCGCCTGAGCGCCACCGCCACCGCCGAGCTCCTCGGGCGCGCCAGCGAGGGCCCCTACTGGAAGAAGTACGGGTCCATCAGCGGGCTCCTCCTGGCGCACGGGGTGCAGCAGCGGTGGGGCCAGGCCGGGCTCCGCCGTGCGCTGGCCTGCGGCCCCGGACGGCTCGTCGCGCTGTACCAGCAGGCCGTCCGCACCGCCGGGCTCCCTCCCGCTCCGCCCGCGCTCCGCGCTGCCGCGGCGGCCCTCGACGCTTGCCCGGGCGCTCGAGGTGGCAATTGACCCGGCGCCGCACAGGTCGGGCGCTCGTGCGGAGCTGCCGCGACCAGCACTTGACGCGGGCGCCCACGCGATGGGACCGTGCTCGACGGATGCGCGCCGCGGTCCTCGCTCTGTCCCTCCTCGGCGGGGTGGGCTGTCATCGCCTCCTCCCCTTCTCCTCCCAGCAGGAGTCGACGCGCGACCAGCGCGCCCCGGTCGCTGACGCAGCCGGGAGCGACCAGCCCCGCGAGGCGCCGTGGCCCCGCGAGGCGGCACCTGGCGACGCCTCGCGCGCAGAGGACGCGCCGGCCCTCGTCGACCACCGCCCCGCGGACCAGGCGAAGCTCGACTGGCTGGCCGACGCCTGTGCGGCGAGCGCCGGGACCATGAGCATGCCGGGGTGGGCGAGCTCGATGAGGGGCTGCGTGACCGCGCCGGACACCTATGATCAGTGCTCGGCCGAGCAGCTCTGCAGGACGAGCGCCGGCTGGCACCTCTGCTCGGCGACCGAGTACAAGGCCCGCGGCGGGCTCACCACGAGCACCAGCGGGGTGGTCCTCTGGCTCGGCGGCTGCTCGGTGAGGCTGGCGAGCAGCATGCAGCCGCTGGCTGACGGCTCCTGCACCTGCGCTGCTGTGCTCGACCCGGTGCCGGCGAGCGCGAACTTCAGCTGCAACGGCACGACGGGGGCGGCGAACTACCTGCTCTCGCTCGGCGCGAGCACGAACGGCTCCTGCCACTCCATCACCGGACTGCCCGCCGACCAGGCCTACTGGCTGGGGATCGCGCCCACCACCAAGCTCGGCGGAGCCATGTGCTGCAAGTAGCGGCTCAGCGCTCGAGGCGCGAGCTCGCCGTGGCCTCCGCCGCTGGCGAGGCGAGCTGCGCTGCCTGGCGGAGCAGCTCCTCGAAGCTGCGCGCCTCGACGGGGGCCGCCGTGAGCTCGTCACGCGGCGCCGCGGCCGGGCGGCCTGCCTCGCCTCCGAGCCGGGCGAGGCTCGCCTGCGCGGCCGTGCGCAGCTCGGGCTCGGGCGCGGCCAGCGCTCGACGCAGCCACGTCAGCGCCGCGTCGCCGTAGCGCCACAGCTCGCGGACCAGCGGCGCGCGCGCCGCGGCCGGCAGACGCGCCGCGCGGTAGAGGAGATCCGGGAGGAGCTCCGGCATGCCCAGGCTCGCCGCTGCGCCGAGCGCCTCGGCGGCCAGACGACCGCGGCTCTCCTGCACCAGCGTCAGCAAGCGGTAGGCGACCCGGCGGCGCTCGCCGCTCGCCGCCAGCGCCCGCGCCGCCGCGATCTGCACCTCGAGCTCGTCGGCGCGGAGCAGCGCGAGGAGCGGCTGCAGCGGCCCGGCGACCCGCGCCCCTGCCTGGACCGCCGCGACCCGTGACGGCGCCGCGAGGCGGCGGCTGGCGGCCAGCTGCAGGAGCGTCGCCCGGAAGCGAGGCACCGGCCAGCGAGAGAGCGCGGCCAGGACCGGCGCCGGCTCGGTCCCCTCGAGGGCGGCCTGCACCGCGCGCTCGGCCCAGCCTGGACACGGCGCGCTCGCCTGGCGCTGCGCGCCGGCGCCGGAGCAGACGATCGCCGCGAGGGGCGGACCGACGAGCGGCTCCCCGGCCCAGCGCGGCCACTCCCGCGCCGCCAGCGCGCTCGAGCGCAGCGCCGGGATCGCCGCGGCGGCGAGCACGGGATCCGGCGCCTGCTCGAGGGCCCGGCGCAGCGAGGCCTCCGGCACCTCCAGGCCGAGGCGGCTGCAGGCGAGGAGGAGCCAGGCCAGGAGCGGCGCGGTCGCCTCGGTGATCTCCGCCTCCTTGCCGAAGCCGGGCGTCGCGGGCGCGAGTCGCTCGACGAGCGCGAGGAGGGCCGCGCGCTCCCGGCGCGCCTCCAGGACCGCGATCCCCACCGACCAGAACCCCGCCGTGCGCTCGCGCCCGAGGAGCGCCGCCAGACGGTCGGTGGGCAGCGCGGCGAGGGCGAGGTGACGCGTCCGCTCTCCTGACACGAGCCCGCGCTCGATCACCTGACGCGCGAGCCCCGGTTGCTCGGCGAGGATCCGCGACGCCTCCGGCCAGCGCGCCCCGTCCATCGCGCGCTCGAGCGCTTGCGCGAGCGGCAGCGGCTGCACCTGGAGCGCCGCGTAGGTCGGAGCACACCCGCGCGCGTCGCGGTGGAAGCGCCAGCGGAGGCGCACGTGCCCCTCGGGCAGCGAGACCGGGAGCGGCGGCAGGCCGCGCAGCCAGGAGACGACGAGCAGCGCCGAGTTGTCGAAGCGGTGGCTCCGCGAGCGCGAGACGAGCCGCATCGCCGCGGGCTGGCCGGAGGCGCCGAGCGTGAGCTCCACCTCGGCCATCAGCGAGGGATCGTTCACGGGGTCCGCGGCCGGGTAGAACGCGGCGGCGTTCGCCAGGGCGTCGTCCCAGCCGACCCGCAGGCGCCGGTAGATCTCCTCCAGGTAGCGTCGCTGGTCGCCGGGGAGCTCCCGCGGCGGCCCGGCGACGCGAGCCCCCTCGGCGGCCCGGGGGCGGAGGTCAGTCGCGGCGGAGGGTTGCGGCCGGAGCGGAGCGCAGCTGGCGACCACCAGTAGCCAGGCGAGGTGCTTCATCCGCGGTACCTCCGTCATGGGTATCATCGGCGCCCGGGCCGGGCACCTTAGCCTGGCGTGGAGCGTCTCCGCCGGGGGGCTGCCTCGAGAGGGACTCGGTTGCCATCGTGGCCACGGTGGGAGACGGGGCGGGCTGCCTCGAGAGGGACTCGAGGGACTCGGTTGCCATCGTGGCGACGGTGGGAGACCATGCCCGTACACGTACACCTGCGACCGTGGAGGGCACATGCGCTGGCGTGGTTCCGTCGCCGTCCTGCTCACACTCCTCACCCCTGGCTGCAGCGACTCGAGCACGCCCGCGCTCGATGTGCTGCGCGGCCACGACCTGGCCGCGGATCGAGGAGCCTCGACGGACCGGGGCGCCCCGGCGGACCGGGGCGCCAGCGGCGAGGCGCGAGCCGGTGACGCAGGCCGGGGAGACGCCGCCCCGAAGCTCGACGGCCAGGACCCCTGCGCCGGCGCCAAGCCCGGGCCGGGCAACACCGGCGTGCCCGCCGGGGCCAAGCTGACGGCCAGCGGGTCGATCAAGGTCACGCAGGACGGCGCGGTCGTGGAGCTGCTCGACATCAAGGGCACCATCACCGTCCTCGCGAACAACGTGACGATCCGCAAGGTGCGCATCACCACGGGCGACTACTACCCGATCCGCTACTTCGACAACGACAACACCGGCCTCGTCGTCGAGGACAGCGAGATCATCGGGACCTCCGGCGACGTGACCTCGGCCATCGCCTTCGCCAACTACACCGCGCGCCGCTTGAACATTCACGGCTCCGCCGATGGGCTCAAGGCCGACGCCAACGTCCTCATCGAGGGCTGCTGGATCCACGACCTCTCGAACGGCCAGGGGGAGCACAACGACTGCGTGCAGTCGACGGGGGGCAAGGGGGTGACCATCCGCCACAGCGTGCTCCAGGGCGCGAGCAACGCCGCGGTCCAGACCGGTGACCTCGGCGGGGCGACCGAGGACCTCACCATCACCTGCAGCTGGCTCTACGGCGGCGGCTACACGCTGAACATCCGAGGCACGGGCGCGACGAAGCCGAAGAACACGAAGATCATCAACAACCGGTTCGGCCGCGACGCCGGCTACGGCCCCTGGGTGATCGACGATCCCGCCCCCACCGTCACGGGCAACGTCTATGACGACAACAACCAGCCGATCCCCTACCCCTGACGCTCTGACGCCCGACCCCTGACGCCCCTGACGCCCTCCCCCTGATCAGGGCCACGGCGGCCACGGCGGCGCTTGACTCCCGCCGGAGCTGGTGGCAGGTTCCGCCCCGTGGCGCAGCGAATCGAAGTGGGCCCGCGGCCAGGGATCGATGATCCTCGCGGGCGAGGCGCGGCGCGGCAGGCGCGCGAGTACCTGGACCTGCCCGTCGTTCAGATCCGCACCCGCACGGTCTACAAGACGTCCTTCGACCTCGCTCCGGAGGAGCTGGCGCAGGTCTGCGCGGCGCTCTCCGATCCGGTGCTGGAGGAGTGCGCCGAGGGCCGGCTGCCGCTGCCCCCCTGCCAGTGGGTGATCGCGGTCGGCTTCCGGCCGGGCGTGACCGACAACCTGGGCCGGACGGCGGCCATCTTCGTCGCCGACGTGCTCGGCCGCGCGCTGCCGGCCGGCGCCCAGGTCTTCACGGAGACGCTCTACCTGGTCGAGGGCGAGCGGCTGCGTGAGCCCGAGCTGCAGCGCCTCGCCAGCGAGCTCCTCGCCAACGCGCTGATCGAGCAGGTGACGATCTGGCCCGCGGCGCGCTACCTGGAGGCGCCGCCCGATCTCTCGCTGCCGCTCGCGGGCAGCCAGAGCCCGCCCCGGGTGGAGACGGTGCCGCTGCCCGCCGATCCCGGCGAGCTCCTCGAGCTCAGCCGCCGGCGCACGCTCTCGCTCAGCCTGGACGAGCTGCAGGCGATCCGCGCCCACTACGCCCGCGCCGACGTGCGCGAGGGACGCCGCGCCGCCGGGCTCCCCGCCGAGCCCACCGACGTCGAGCTGGAGTGCCTCGCGCAGACCTGGTCGGAGCACTGCAAGCACAAGATCTTCAACGCGCAGATCCGCTACACCGACGAGCGCGGCGCGAGCGAGACGGTGAGCTCGCTCTTCAAGACCTACATCGTCCGCCCGACGCGCGAGATCGCCGAGCGCGTCGACTGGCTGGTCTCGGTCTTCGACGACAACGCCGGGGTGGTGCGGCTCGACGCCGAGACGCTGCTCGTCTACAAGGTGGAGACCCACAACTCGCCCTCCGCGCTCGACCCCTACGGCGGCGCCATGACCGGGATC
>JAKLHH010000302.1 GCA_022710245.1 Myxococcota bacterium | reverse complement strand
CGAGGACCGCAAGTTCCTGATGGCCGTCGGCCGCGACACCTCCGGCTCCTGCACCGGCTTCGACCCCGGCTGGTCCTCGACACAGCTGGCGGTCTCGCTGATCGACGTGCAGGACCTCTCCAGCATCAAGCTCGTGCAGCGGCGCTGCGTGGCGCTCGAGGACGCGCTCTGGCAGAGCTCCTCGGTCACCACCAACCAGGACCAGGCGCACAAGCTGATCGGGATGTACAGCGAGGGCGCGCTGAACCTGATCGCGGTGCCGGTCCGCTACTACGAGAAGCCGGCGGCGGGCTCGCCGGGCTGGTGGTGGTACGACGAGCGGAGCGCGGTCGGACTCATGCGCTGGGACCTCTCGCTCTACGACCCGGCGCTCGACCACCTGCAGCAGAAGGTCCTCTCTGACCTCGGCACCTTCCAGCACCCGTCGGGCGAGGTGCGCCGCACGATCTTCTTCAAGCACCAGAGCGCCGTCGAGACGCTGATGATGATCACCCTCTCGGAGACGCACCTCGCGCTGACCGACCTCTCCGACCTGACCCACCCCCAGCGGCGCTCAGAGGTCGAGGTGGCGCCCTTCGTGCGCGGGCTCTACAAGCTCGGGAGCGGCCACGTCGTCGAGGCGGTCTGCGCGAGCAACCCTCACGACGACGGCTACTACGCGTCGAACCCGCAGCGCACGGAGTTCCGCGTCAAGAAGGCGGACGTCTCGCTCGAGGACGCGCCGGCGCTCGCCTCGTTCTCGGCGGGGGGCGTCTCGCAGGTGCTGCCACACAAGCAGAGCCTGGTGCTCTTCCGCCCGGTGAGCTCAGGCTCCGGCTACTACTGGGGCGGCTCCGTCGACCTGCTCGTCTACGACCTCTCGAACCCGACGCAGCCGAAGCAAGCGGGGACGGTCGCGCTCCCCTTCGGGTTCTACGACCCCTGGTGGGGGTGGGGCGGCTTCCACCGGTCGAGCCTCCAGCCGAGCTACGGTCAGACCTGGGTGCCGACGGAGTCGGGCCTCGCCGGGCTCCGCACCGACTGGGGGGCGGACGGCTCGCACCGCACCACGTCGCTCCACTTCGTCGACCTCTCGACCCCGGCGAAGCCGACGCACTCCGAGCTCGCCATCGCCAGCGAGGCGCTGGCCCAGCCGTGGAGCTCGGCGGGCAGCACGCCTGGCCAGTGGGAGTACTTCGGCCTGGTCGCGGCCGAGGACGAGCCGGACCTGGTCTACGTCACCGCGCGCCAGCTGCTCGAGGTGCGGGAGGTTGGTGACCAGCAGGCCGGCGATCAGAAGGTCGGCGTCTTCAGGTACTACGCGCTCGCCTACCGGCGCCAGCAGGGCGCCTGGGTCGCCGGCGAGCAGGTGAACGTCCCCGGCCTCCTCAGGCAGGCCTACGCCCTCAGCGGCAAGCGCGTCTTCCTGACCAGCGACCGGCGCTACGAGGCGGTGCCCATCACCCGCTCGTGGGGCAGCTACGTGACCTGGAGGACCACCCCACGGCTCCACCTCCTCGCGCGCATCGAGGGCGCCGCGGTCACGGCCACCCTCCAGGACACCGAGCTCTTCGCCGGCTGGGAGCTCCAGGACCTGGTGCGGAGCGGGAGCCGGCTCTTCCTCAACGCGATGCCGTCGTACTCCTACGAACCGGGGACCACGCCGGCGCCGCGCCGCGACCAGCTCTCGATCTACGAGCTCGGCGGGCTGACGTTCGAGCGCACCTTCGTGGCCTCGACGGGGACCTGCTACTCGCAGCTGATGGGCCTCGCCGGCCAGTGGCTCTTCATCGACCTGCCGTCGGACGGGCTCCTGGTCGTCGACACCGCGAACGCCGCGAGCCCGGCGGGCACCGCGTTCATCGCCAGCGAGGACCGCATCAGCCACGTCGAGGTGGTGGGCAAGCGCGCGCTCCTCGCCAGCGGCCACCGCGGGATCGTCGAGGTGGACCTCGGGGCGGCGCAGCTCGAGAGCGAGTAGCCCGCCCTGCCGTCTCGAGCTCCAGCTCGCTCTGCGCCACGCCTCTCGAGCTGCAGCTCGCCGAGCGTCGTCACGATGGAGTGACCGGCTCCGATCCGCAGCGCAGCGCTTTGCGTCTGGCCTCGCCCACCGTCGTGGTCCGACGATGAAGGTCGCGAACCTGGAGCGGGGGAGTCAATGCCCCTTGATGGTGTCTCGACGGGGCCGCGCGAGGGTGGGGGTGGTGGACGGATCCGCCGGCGGAGCCCCTGCCGGCCGCCGCACGGTGGCCTGACCGGGGGCGGGGTCGCGGACCGTCACCTCCTGGCCGTCGTCGGGGCTGGTCGTCGCGAGCGGATCCACCTGCGCGCTCACGCCGAGCGGCGCAGGCGGCTGGGGAGCGGGCGACTCGCTGGCGGCCCGCAGCGCGGCGGCCATCTCGGCGGCCGAGGCGAAGCGTCGCGCGGGATCCTTCTCCAGCGCGCGCAGGATCACCGCCTCGTAGGCCGGCGAGAGCGCGGGCTGCAGCTGGCGCGGCCAGGGCGGCGCCGCGTCGAGGTGGAGCTTGAAGAGCTCGAAGATGGAGGTCGCGTGGAACGGCGGCCGCCCCGTGACCCCCTCGAAGAGGATCACCCCCAGCGCGTAGAGGTCCGTGCGCGCATCCACGTGGCGCGCGCCGGTGATCTGCTCGGGCGCCATGTAGTGCGGCGTCCCCAGCACCTCCCGGCTCCGCGTCAGCGCAGGGACCGTGCTGTCGCCCATCAGCTTGGCGATGCCGAAGTCGAGGATCTTCACCCGTCCGGCGCTGGTGACGTGGACGTTGTCGGGCTTGAGGTCGCGGTGGACGATCCCCGCCCTGTGCGCGGCGTCCAGCGCCGCGAGCACCTCGCCAGCGAGCCGCGCCATCACCGGCGGCGGCAGCGGCCCGCCGCGGAGGGCCTTGGTCAGCGAGCTCCCGTCGAGGTGCTCCATCACGATGAAGGGCCGGCCGTCGGGGAGCCAGTCGAGATCCAGCACGCTGACGATGCTCTCGTGCTGGATCCGGTTGACCGCTCGCGCCTCGTTGGAGAAGCGCTCGACCAGCACCGGGTCGCGCGCCGACTTGGCGCTGAGGACCTTGATCGCGACCTCGCCGCCGCTGACGACGTGAGTGGCGAGGTAGACCTCGCCCATGCCGCCGCGGCCGAGCAGACGCTGGATCTGGTGCTTGCCGAGCCGCTGGCCCAGCTCGAGCTCGCTCATCGCGCGGACCCTACCACGCGGCTGGCGTCTGCCTCCACCGGCCCGCGGCGAGCGGCGCGAGCGGCTTGCCGGCAACGGCTTGCGGACGGAGGCAAGAACCTCGACCGCCTCCGCCTCGTCCTGCCCGACCTCGTCGAGATCCGCTGAGCTGCCGGGGAGTTGACCGCCGGGCGCGGCCTGGCACAGCCGCTGCAAAGCGCTCAGGCACAACTCGGAAGGAGGCCACAATGTTCGGAGGGCTCGTCACTATCGCTGGTGGAACGCTCGCGTCGTCGGGTCTGATCATCGCGCGCAAGCCCAACGCCAAGCAGCTGATCGACAAGCTGGTGCCCTACACCGGCTTCATCGGCGTGCTGCTCTTCGTCTGGGGCGTGCTGGAGACCCTCGGCTGCATCCGCGGGATCTCGCTCCTCGGCGCCAAGCCGCTGACCTGGATCTTCTGGGTCTGCGTCGCGGCGGCCGACCTCGCGGTGGGGTTCCTCCTCGGCTTCAGCATGATCAGCAAGTACGCGCTGAGCAAGAGCCCGGCGGCCGTCGCCAGGGGAGAGACGATGCGGCTGAAGCTGACGAAGATCCAGGCGCCACTCGGGCTCTTCGCCATCGTCATGGGGGTGCTCTACCTGGTCTGGCTCTACGTGATGTGAGCCTGGCGATGTGAGCCTGGCCCCCATCGCCGCATCACCTTCCTCGCGTCACTCCCCCCTCGCGTCCTCGCATCCCCGCCATCCACGTGAGCGAACGGAATCAGCCAACCTACGGCACGAGCACGTGCCTGCGGGTGACGTGACCGTCGGGGGTGCGGCCGGCATACTCGAAGTGGGCGCCGCCGCGGCTGACCAGACGGGTCGTGCGGCGGAACGGGGCGGCGAGGTTGCGGCGGGTCCAGAGGGTGATGGCGCAGTCGGCGACCTCGGTGTTGTGGCAGTAGCAGGTCTCGCCGTCGGGGTCGCTGTAGGTCGCGCGGACCATGTCCTCCGGGCGGCAGCGCAGCTCGCCCTCGAGGCGGAACCGGCGTCCGACGCCGTGGAAGCGGTAGAGCCCGGTCTCCCAGCGGCCGTGGCGGAGGAGCAGATCGGGGAGGCCGCGCAGGTGGTAGACCTCGCTCCCCAGGTAGAGGGAGAGGAAGGTCAGGGTCGGCGAGACCAGCCCGGCGCGGCGCACTCTCACCGAGAGCGTCTCGAGGCACGCGGTCGCGTCCTCGCGGAAGGTGTTGCAGTGGCTCCACGCCCAGGCGTGCGCGTGCTTCCGCCCCCAGAGGTGGGCCTGGGTGCCGGGCTCGCCGTCAAACGCGTAGGTCTGGCCGTCGACCACGATCTCGCCGTGGAGGTTGATGATCAGGTTCGGGGAGAGCACCAGCGTGTCGGCGAGGTGGCGGGAGTAGAGCCCGTCGGGCAGGGGCCGGTGGGTGAAGTGCGCGGGCTGGTAGCTCAGGTCCCACCTGACCACGTGACCCTCGCCGGCGAGGACGCCGCCGAGCGCGTCGTGGCGCAGCACCGAGTCGTCGATCCGCACCTCGAAGGGGCTGTCGTTCACCCGGAGCTCGCTCGCGGGGAGCCTGCGGTTGATGGCGAAGTTACGCTCCGGTTTCGCCGCGTCGAAGAAGGCGAACCAGAGGTGGCAGGAGGGCTGACCCTTCCCCTGGGAGGGCGCCTCGAGCGTGTAGCGGATCCAGCAGGCGGTGCCGGAGCGGCGGTGGTTGAAGGTCGCGAACCAGACCTCGTAGTGGCCCGGCCGGTGCCGGTCCCAGACCATGCGGTTGTCGGCTTCGGTGCTCATCGGTCTCGTGGTCCTCGTCGTCCTCGGAGCGGGATGGGGGCGGCGTGCTGCCAGCGATCGACTTCGTTAGCATAGCGCATGTGCGGAGGCAGCGCAGAAGCGACCTGTGCGCGTGGGATCTCGTTTCGCGGGCGAGGCGCTCCCCGTGCGAGCCTGTGGCCCTCGCCGCCGAGCGGTATACTGCGGCCTGGCCCAGGCGCAGCATGTGCAGGGGCGGAGGCAGCGCGGATGAAGGTGATCGACGTCGAGGTGATGACGAGCGAGCTCTTCGGGGCGGGAGGCTACGTCCAGCTCCGGCGCCTGCAGGTACGCAACCGCCGTGAGGACGGGAGCTCCTCGCCGGCCTACGCCCTCGACGCGGTGGAGCGGCCCGGCCGCACCGACGCCGTGGTGGTGCTCGCCTTCGAGCGGAGCGGCGCCGCACAGCGAAGAGGGCGGTCGTGCGAAGCGGCCGCCACCAGCGAGCGCACCGGCGCGGGCGTCCGGGTCCTCCTCCGGCGCGGGCTGCGACCCGTGCCGCGGCTCGGCCGCGGCGGCGAGCCGACCCGCGAGGGCGTGGCGCTCCCGGTGGAGACCATCGAGGCGGTCGCCGGGCTGCTCGAGCCGCACGACGTCGGCGAGGCCGGCCTCTGCCGGCGGGCCGCCGAGGAGCTCCTCGAGGAGACCGGGCTCCACGTCGACGGGAGCCAGGTCCGGCGGCTGGGGCCGGCGGTGCTGCTCTCGCCGGGCGTGATGGCCGAACGGATCTACCCGTGCTGCGTCGAGGCGCCGCTCGCGGGCCATGGCGCCGGCGCCGGGGACGGCTCGCTCCTCGAGGAGGGCGGCGGCGGGCTCTGCCTGCTGCTCGCCGAGGCGCTCGAGCGCTGCCGGCGCGGCCTCATCGCCGACGCCAAGACCGAGCTGGCGCTGCGACGCCTGGCCGAGCAGCTTGACGCGGAGGCCCGCGTGGACGAAGTTTGAGCTGACGAAGCTCGAGCTGATGACGTCTGAGACTCGATGAAGCGCTCGCTGTCCTCCCTCGCCCCGCTGCTCCTGCTGCTCGCCCACGCTGGCGACGCCCGCGGCGACGCGCGCGCGGAGGCGCGCCAGTGGCTGGTCGGCCACGTCAGCAAGCTCGCGGCCGATCCGCGCATCGCGGGGGCCAAGGTCGGCATCGTGGTCCTCGAGCCCGGCGCGACCAGGCCGCTCATCAAGCTGCGCGCCGACGAGCTCTTCAACATCGCCTCCAACGTCAAGCTGGTCACCGCCGCCGCCGCGCTCTCCCAGCTCGGGCCCGAGTTCCGGATGAAGACGGTCCTCTACGCGCTGGGGCTGAAGGGGCAGGTGGTGCAGGGCGACCTCTACCTGAAGGGCTTCGGCGATCCCTCGCTGATGGAGCGCGACCTCTGGCAGCTCGCCGCCGACCTGCAGGAGCGGGGCGTGCGGAAGATCCAGGGCGGGCTGGTGATCGACGAGAGCTACTTCGACGGCGAGCGACTGCCGCCGCTCTTCGCCGGCAAGGACACCGACCTCTGGTACCGCGCCCCGAACGGCGCGCTCTCGCTGAACCACAACGCGGTGGCCGTGCGCGTGGTGGCCGCGGAGCAGGCCGGCGAGGCCGCGCACGTGATCCTGCGCCCGAGCTCGAGCTACCTCAAGCTCGTCAACAAGACCGTCACCGTCGCTGGCAACCGCCGCTCCTGGGTGAACGTGCACGCGCGTCCGGAGAAGGGGGTGATGGTGGTGGAGGTGACGGGGCGGGTCCGGCTCGGCTACCGCGGCAAGCTCTTCCGCCGGCGCATCGAGGACCCCGGGCAGCTCTCCGGCATCACGCTCCTCGACATCCTGCAGCGGCGCGGGATCCAGGTGGGGCGCAGCAAGCTCGGGCGCGGCAAGGTGCCGGCCAAGGCCAAGGCGCTGGTCTCGCACTACTCGGAGCCGATTGCGGTCGTGCTGCGGAGCGTGGCCAAGCACAGCAACAACTTCGTCGCCGAGCAGATCCTCAAGGTGCTCGGCGCCGAGGTGAGCGGCGAGCCCGGCACCTGGGCCAAGGGCCTGAGGCTCGTCTCCGGCTACCTGGCCGGGCTGAAGATCGCGCCGGGCAGCTACACGATGAAGAACGGCTCCGGCCTCTACGACGCCACCCGCTTCTCGCCCGACCAGCTGGTGCGGGTGATGCGAGAGGTCGCGCAGAACTTCAAGATCGGACACGAGCTGCTGGCCACCCTCCCGCTCTCCGGCGTCGACGGCACCCTCGGGCACCGCTTCCTCGGGAGCGGCGCCGAGCGCTACATCCGCGCCAAGACCGGCACGCTCTCCAACGTCGTGGCGCTGACGGGGGTGGCCGGCGCCTCGGGCCAGCGAGGGCAGCTCCTCTTCTCCATCTGCATCAACGACCTGCCGCAGGGCAAGGTCGAGGTCGGGCGCGTCGTCGCCGACGAGATCGCGGCGGCGCTGGTGACCTACCTCGAGCGCTGACGGTTGCTCCGGCGCAGCTGGCGCCCGGACTCGCGCGGCGCTGCGTTCTTGCGAGGGTTCCCGGAGCTTCTAGGGCGGATGCCCCAGGTAGAGCCACGAAGACCCCGTAGGTGAGCGCTGCATCTCGGCATGAAGGATACTCGCCCTGAACCTGATCCCAGAAGCGCCCTACGTGAGCCGCGGTCAGTTGCTCCTCGAGGTTCGGAAACTGCGTGCCGATCACCACCTCGATCACAGGTGGGCGCTCGAAATCTGGAAGGTCAGCTGGCCGTGGTTTCACAACGTAATACTAGGCCAGTGGCCGTGGCATCGCCACCAGCCAGGAGACCACTGCGCCTGGCGAGCTCAGGCGGCGCTGCCCCTCGGGATCGGCAGCGGGGGCGGGGTCTTGTTGCTGCCGTGGCGCACCTCGAGCGGGATGCCGGTGATGCGGAGGCCGAGGCCGCCGGTCGTCGAGGACCACTGCACCGCGCAGGGGAAGCTGTACTCGACGCCGCTCGTGCGACCGAGGCGCAGCTGCACGGAGGTCCCCGTCGGGAGCGGCTCGCTGGTGGCGACGAACATCCCGCTGCCGCTGATGTTGAGCAGCACGCCCTGCCGCAGGCCCGTGGACGTGCGGAGGATCACGGGCAGCACCACCGGCAGTCGACGGTGGGCTCGGCGGTGGCCCGTGGGAT
>JAKLHH010000301.1 GCA_022710245.1 Myxococcota bacterium | reverse complement strand
CGGGATCGCGGGTCTCGGTGAGGAGCCGCAGCCCCTCGGCGCGCACCGCCGGGTCCGGGCTCGCCAGCGCGCGTCGGGCCTGCGAGGCCTCGAGGTCACAGCCGCCGAAGATTCCGCCGGCAGCGAGCAGGAGCAGGAGCGAGAGCAGGGAGGTCTGCGCCGCGCGCGGCGGACGAGCTCTCACCAGGTCCTCGGCGCGCGCCCTCGCCACCTCCAGCGCGCGCTCCAGGCCGCCGCCCTCGACGGGGGATCCATAGACGATCGCCACGCGCGTGAAGGGCGCCGGGACCAGCAGCCGGTCCCAGGATCCGAGGCGGAGCCCCCGGCGCGCGGCGCCCGCCACCGGGATCACCTTCGCGCCGGCCAGCGCCGCGAGCCGCAGCGCCGAGTCCCCGCAGCGGCGCTGGGGGCCGCGCGGTCCGTCGGCGGCGAGCCCGACCGCCTCCCCTCGGCGGAGCCGACGCACCAGCGCCCGCGCGCCGGCCACCGCTCCGCGGTGCGTGCTGCCGCGCTCGACGGGCAGCCCCAGGCCGCGCGCCGCGCGCGCCGCGAGCTCGCCGTCGCGGCTGCGGCTGACGAGCACCGCTGCCTGCGCGCGCGCGCCGAGGAGCGCGAGCTGGTCACCATGCCAGAACGCGTACAGCGCCGCGCCGCCCGCCGGCGCGCCCTCGACGCGCCGGCGCCAGCTGACCCGCAGAAGCCTCAGCAGCAGGCCGACGAGCCAGCCCAGCGCGCCGATCGCCGCGCGGGCCAGCCGGCCCTGCGCACGCGCCCTCACCGCCCCTCCTTGCGCCGTCCCGTCGAGCGCAGGACCAGCTCGAGCGTGTCTGCCTCGCGCCGCGCGAGCTGCCCCCAGGGCGCCGTGGCGGCCTCGTCGAGCCTGGTCACGCTGCGGTAGTAGGTGAGCGCTCGTCGCAGGTACCCGGCGCTCTCCGCGCGCAGCTCGCGGGCGAGGCGCCGCGCCTGTGACGGCAAGAGCTCCGACGGGCTCTCGAAGGCGAGCGCCTCGGCGAGGTGCTGGTACATCGCGCCGGTCCTGAAGAGCGCGGCCGCCCGCGCGCCCGGGCCGCCTCGCGCCGCGACCTTCTGGTAGATCGCCACGGCAGCGGTGAGCGCCCGCCGCTTGGTCCGCAGCACCTCGCCGACGTCCTCGAGGCTCGGTGCGACCACGACGCGGTGGTAGGAGACGAGGAGCCGCTCGGCCGCCCGGAAGTCGGCGACGACCTGGGGCGGCTCGCCGCGGAGGATCACCGAGCCCGGCACCGGGCCGCGCACGTCGGCGAGCGGCGTGGCGGTGAGGATCCGCGCGCGCCGGTCGTCCGCCTCCAGCGCGATGCCGTGACCTCCCCCGGCGAGGAGCTTGGCGCGCTCCAGGTAGCCCAGCGCACCGCGCCGATCGCCCGAGAGCTCGGCCAGCTCCGCGAGGCGCAGGGCCGCCAGCGCGCGCAGGGAGTGACGCGCGGTGGCGCTGTCGAGGACGCGCCCGAGGATCCTGCGCGCCCCGGTCGGATCCCCGGAGACCCACTGCCGGTGATAGGCCTCGAGGAGGAGATCCCCGTCGTCGCGGGCCGGCAGCGCGAGCTCGCCCGGCGGCGGCTGCACGGCGGGCGCCTCGCCGTCCTTGCGCGGCGGGCTGACGGAGGGCACCTCCTCGCCGCAGGCCGCGAGCCCGAGCGCGAGCCCGAGCCCGAGCGCGAGCCCGAGCCCGAGCGCGAGGCGGAGCGTGGCGATGAGGGAGCGCCGCTGCATCATCTCAGACCGCGAGCTTGTAGCCGATGCCGTGCACCGTCACCAGGTAGCGCGGCCGGTTGGGGTCATCCTCGATCGCCTGCCGGATCTTGACGATGTGGTTGTCGACGGTGCGTGTGTTGAGCTCTCGCGAGAGCCCCCAGGCCTCGGAGAGGAGCTGCTCGCGGGAGAGGACGTCGCCGCGGTGGCGAGCGAAGACCTGCAGGATCACGTAGGCCCGATCCGAGAGCGAGAGCGGCGCGCCCTGCTTGGTCCCCTCATGGCGGCGGAAGTTGATGCAGATGTCCCCGAAGCTGATCTCCTCCACCTCGCCGCTGGCGCTGCGCGCACGCTGGCTCCGGCGCAGCACGGCGGCGATGCGCGCGAGGAGCTCCATCAGGCTGAACGGCTTCGTCACGTAGTCGTCGGCGCCCATCTCCAGCCCGCGCACCCGGTCCAGCTCGGCGCCGCGCGCGGTGAGGATGATGACCGGCACGTCGGGCCCGTCGGGCAGCTTGAGCTGGCGGCAGACGTCGAAGCCCTCCATGTCGGGGAGCATCAGGTCGAGCACCACGAGGTCCGGTGCCGAGCGCCGGAACAGGGCGAGGCCCTCGGCGCCTCGCTCGGCAGCCTCGACCACGTAGCCCTTGGCGCGCAGGGTCTCGACCAGGCCGGTGCGGATGGAGCGGTCGTCCTCGATCACGAGAATGGTGGCCATCACCTCATCCTTGCGTGGGCTTCGCCGAGCTGCCCTCTCCGCCTGCGACCGCCGCAGCATGCCCCTCTTCGTCGCTGCCGTCCACGGCCGCCGTCTCTCGCGGCTCCGGGGTAGCTTCGTGCGCTCCGCCGGTGGCGCTGGCGGCGCTCGCCTCCGGCGGCGGCTCCAGGCTCGCCGGGGTGGCGCTGCGCAGGCGCGGCAGCCCGGGGAGCGTGATCGGGCGCCGCCGCTCTCGCGGCCGCTCCGCCGCGGCCGGCGGCGCGAGCGGGAACCAGAGCGTGAACTCGCTCCCCTTGCCAGGCGCGCTGTGCACGTCCACGCGCCCGCCGCAGGCGGTCAGGTGCCGCCGGACCAGCGCCAGGCCGAGCCCGGTCCCCTCGACGCCCGCCTTGCGCGCGCCCGGGGCGCGGTAGAAGTCGTCGAAGATGCGCTTCTGCTCGGAGCTGGGGATGCCGATCCCGTGATCTCGCACCAGCACGCCGAGCTCGTCCTCGCCGCGACGCAGCTCCACCTCGATCCGCGGCTCGTCCGGCGAGTACTTCGCGGCGTTGCTGAGGAGGTTGAGGATCGACTGCACGGCGGCCTCGCGATCGGCGCGCACCGCCGGCAGCGGCGCTCCCCCGCCCTCGAGCTGGATCGAGATCCGCTCCCCCTCGGCGAGCCGCGCGAAGGTCTCCACCGCCTCGCGGGTGATCTCCTCGAGGTCCTCCGGGTGGAGGTCGTAGCGGCGCGTGCCGCGCTCCACCCGCGAGAAGTCGAGGATGTTGGCGATCAGCCGGCCGAGGCGCTCCGACTCGCGGATGATCACCTGCTGGTAGCGTCCGCGATCCGCGGCCGTCGCCGCGATCCCGTGCTCGAGCATCTCGGCGTACATGCGGATGGAGGTGAGCGGCGTCTTCAGCTCGTGGGAGACGTTGGACGCGAAGTCGCTCTTCAGCCGCGCGAGCTCCGACTCGCGGCGCACGCCGCGGTAGGTGAGGATGAGCCCGATCAGCAGCACCAGGATCAGGCCCAGCACCACGCCCTGCCGGCGCAGCCCCTGGCGCCGCTCGAGGAGCTCCATCGGATCCGTCGTCGGGCGCACGGCGGCCAGGCTCCAGCTGCTGAGCGGTGGGTCGAGGACGGAGGCCTGCAGGATCCGTTCGCGCGGCACCCGCAGCGGCTCGCCGACGCGCGAGAGGGAGAGCTCCGGGCCGCGGCCCGGCTTCACCACCTCGCGGTGGTGCCCGGCGACCTGCTGCCGCAGCAGCCGCTCGTCGAGCGCGTAGCCTGCGAGGAGCGCGCCGCGCTGCCGCAGGATCAGCGTGGTGCGCCGGTCGAGCGGCAGGCTCTCGATGCGGTCGGTCGCCGACTGCTGCAGCTCGTAGATGCCGTGGCGGAGGAGGAGATCGCCGAACTCCTCGGAGGCGAAGAGGTGGCCGGTGGAGCGCCGCAGCTGCTCGACGGCGCGCCGGTCGGCGCCGCTCCGCGCCAGCTGCTCGACGGTCCAGCGCAGGTAGAAGCGCCGGCTCTCGCCCGAGGTGACGTACTCGCCCTGCATCAGCCCCTCGTGCAGGCGGCGCAGGCGCGCCCCGGGGCCGACCTCCGCCAGCCCGGCGTCGGCGAGGAGCGCGTAGGAGATCCCCTCCCGGTCCTGCTGTCCGCCCAGGCGCGTCCGCAGCGATCGGTAGACCTCGGCCGCGGCCTCCGCGCGCCCCAGCCGGCGGAGGACCCGCGCCTGCCCGAGGAGCGCCTGCGCGGTGAGCTCGCCGCGGCTCCGCGTCGCCGTCGCGTACGCCTCCTCGGCCGCCGTCAGCCGCCCGGCGTGCTCGAGCCGGAGCGCCCGCTCGACGAGGCGCGCCAGCCGTCGGCTCTCGCGGACGCGCGCGACGTAGTTCTTCACGTCGAGGTTGGAGACCAGGTGCTCCTCCCCCGGGGCGACGCCGCGCCGCGCCCGGTCCACCCCTGGAGGGGTCGACGCCGGGTAGACGAGCCGTCCCTCGCGCACCAGGAAGACGTGGCGCACGAGCGGGTGCGCGGCGCGGAAGCGCTCCTCCATCGCCGCGTCGGGGTCGTCGCGGCGGCAGCGCTCCTCGAGATCCTCGAGCGCCTTGCGCGCCGTCTCGCTGACCCGGTCGGCGACCAGGCGCACGATGGCGGCCTGGTCCTGCTTGTAGCGCTCGCGCAGGAGGACGGTCTCGGCCCCGAAGGCGCGCAGCCCGAAGATCGCCAGCGCGGTCGCCGGGGCCAGGATGGCGGCGACCAGGAGCAACGACTTCAGCGCCTTGCTGTAGCTGGCAAGCATCGGGCGGTCCTCCCGCATTGTCACCTACCGACGGTGATGTCGCCAAGCCCCGCGCCTGATATGATGGGGCCCCCGGTCCTCGCGTCCCTGCGAGGCGCATCCGGGATGCCGAGCCGCCCGCCGGTCCCGGCCGCCGGCCCTTGAGGAGGAGCGATGAAAGAGTTCGAGCCGTTCGAGATCGAGCGCCAGGGGCAAGAGGAAGAGGTGAAGACGGGCTTCTGTCCGATCCTCCGGGCCAACTGCCACGGCCCGCTCTGCATGTGGTGGGTGCGCGACTGGAGCGAGAACAAGAACCGCTTCCAGTCGAGCTGCGCGGTGACCCTGATCGCCGTCGGCGTCAACGACGAGGCCCTGCACCGACTGGCCGCCACCGGGAAGGAGGAGCCCTAACCGCCGCGGGTGAGCCCCGACCGCCGACGCGCGGTCCGGCCTCGACCTCGACCTCAGCCGCGCGGTCCACCCTCGAACTCACCCTCGACCTCAGCCGCGCGCGAAAGCCTCGACCTCGGTCACGCGCGACAGCCTCGACCTCAGCCGCGCGCGACGGCGCCCGCGTCCCCCGCGCCAGGCTGCTCCGGATTTGCCCTGCTCGCCTCCTGCGGAGGCTCCGCGAGCAGCCGTCCTCCCCGCAGCGTGTGCACCTCGTCGGCCGCCTCGAGGACCGCGCGGCTGTGCGTCACCAGGAGCACCGCCCGCTCGGCTCGCACTCTGCGCAGCGTCTGCACCAGGTGCGCCTCGTTCTCAGCGTCGAGCGCCGAGGACGGCTCGTCGAGGACGAGGAGCCGCCCCGGGCGCAGCAGCGCGCGGGCGATGGCCAGCCGCTGCACCTCCCCGACGCTGAGCTGCACGCCGCCCGGACCGAGGCGGGTCGCCATGCCCGCCGGCAGCCGCGCCACCACCTCCTCGAGCCCCGCCGCGGCCGCCGCCGCGCGCAGCCGCTCCTCGGTCGCGTCGGGCGCGCCGTAGCGGAGGTTCTCGGCGATGGTCCCGTCGAGGACGAGCGGCTGCTGCGACACCAGCGCCGCCTGCGCGCGCAGCCCGGCAGGCGACCAGGGCTGCTCGGCGCCGTCCCAGAGCAGGTGGCCCGCGCACGGTCGCTCCAGCCCGCAGAGCAGGTTGACCAGCGTGCTCTTGCCGGCGCCCGAGGGCCCGGTCACCGCCACCACCCGGCCCACCTCGAGCGCGAGGTCGAGCCCCTCGAGGACTGGCGCGCCGCCCCGCTCCTCGCGTCCCGGCGTGCCGCTCCGCGATGATCCGGCGGGGCCCTCGTAGGCGAAGCAGATCCGGCGCAGCTCCAGGCGGCGCGCCAGCGGCGGCAGCGGGTCGCCGGCCTCCTCCTCGGCCGGGGTCTCGAGGATCGCCGCCAGCCGCTCCTGGCTCGCGCGGCCGGCGGAGATCAGGTGCGCCGCGCGGCCGAGCTCCTTGAGCGGCCGGTAGAGGAGGAGCACCGCGGCGAAGAAGGAGACCACCCGCTCCGGCGCGAGCTCGGCGGCGGCCACCACGCGGCCCGCGTAGACGAGCGTCGCCCCCAGCGCGAGCGCGGCCATCAGCTCGTTGCAGAGGGGCGCGAGGCTCCGGGCCCGGAGGTGCCGGAGCGCCCAGCGCAGCCCGGCTTCCCCGTGCGCGCCGAGCCGTGCGGCCTCGCGCGCCTCGGCGCCGCACGACTTCACCTCGCGCAGCGCACCGAGCCCCTGCCCCGCCCGCGCCGCGAGCTCGCCCAGCGCCTCCTGCGAGCGCCCGGCCGCGCGCTTGACCCGGCGGCCCAGCGCCGCGATGACGATCGCGGCGAGCGGCAGCGCGGCGGCCGCCACCAGGGCGAGGCGGGGCGCGGTCCAGATCGCCACCGCGAGGAGCCCGAGCGCGCCGAGGAGCTCGCGGGCCAGGGTGAGCGGCGCCGCCACCGCGGCCGCCTGCACCCACCGCACATCGTCGAGCAGCCTCGCCAGCAGGTCGCCGACCTGGTGCTGCCGGTGCGCGGCGAGCGGCAGCCTCAGGAGGTGCTGGTAGACCCTGAGGCGCAGCTCGGCGCCGACCCGCTCGGCCGTCCCCTCGAGGAGGACCGCTTGCCCGAGGTGGGCGAGGCCCTTGAGCGCCGCCAGCGCCACCAGCAGCCCGGCCACGGCCCAGAG
Source organism: Myxococcota bacterium (assembly GCA_022710245.1). Next base: position 1,238 of record JAKLHH010000301.1, on the reverse strand, counting down.
CCCGAGGCGCGCCGCGGCGCGCTCCCCGTCGGGCAGCAGCGCGAAGAAGTAGCCGCGCCCGCGCGCACCGCCGCTCAGGATCAGCTGCAGCAGCGGTCCGGTTAGGAAGGCGTAGGCCGCGCCCGTGGCGGCCAGCGTGACGAGACAGGCGCCGCCCGCCGCGAGCCTGAGGCGGTGCGGCCGGAGGAGCGCGGCGCCGAGAGGAGCGGCCACCAGGGAGCCTCGCGCCGGCGGGCTCAGCGCGCGAGGCCGAGCCGCAGCCGCCAGACGACCCAGATCGCCTCGAGGAAGATCGACCGCGACATCTTCGAGTGCCCGACCCGGCGGTCGACGAAGATGATCGGCAGCTCCTCGACCGAGAAGCCCTCGCGGAGCGCGCGATACGTCATCTCGATCTGGAACGAGTAGCCCTCGGAGCGCACGGCGTCGAGCCGGATCGTCTCCAGCACGCGCCGGCGGAAGCACTTGAAGCCGCCGGTCAGGTCACGCACCGGCACCCCGAGGATGGTCCGCGCGTAGATGCTGCCGCCGCGGCTGATCACCTTGCGCAGCAGCCCCCAGTTCTGCGTCCCGCCGCCGTCGGCGTAGCGCGAGCCGAGCACCACGTCCGCCCCGCCCTGCGCTCGCTCGAGGAGGCGCGGCAGGTAGCTCGGGTCGTGCGAGAAGTCGGCGTCCATCTCGAAGAAGAAGTCGTAGTCGCGGGCGAGGCCCCAGCGGAAGCCCTCGACGTAGGCCGTGCCGAGGCCGAGCTTGCCGGCGCGGTGCATCACGTGGACGCGAGGGTCCTTGCGGCCCAGCTCGTCGGCGAGCTCGCCGGTGCCGTCAGGGGAGCCGTCGTCGACCACCAGCACGTGCGCCTCGGGCAGGTGCTGGAACGCGGCCTCGGCGATCCGGGCCAGGTTCTCGCGCTCGTTGTAGGTGGGGATGACGATCAGGCACTTACCGCTGGTCTCGCGCATGGCGCCGCATCATGTCCTGATTGCAAACCTTCAGCAACCCCCAACGGTTGCGTTTTATGGGGGTTCTGTTATTGTTCTCTGGAATACTAATTGCGCCGGGCACGATGCGGCCGCTCCAAGTGAGCCCGTATTTTTCGTGCGCGGCCATGCGACCCGGGGCCCATGCGAATCCTCAAAGCCAGATTTCGCAGCCGGCGTGACTTCCTGGAAGCCTACAACGAGGACCTGCCAGAGGGGGGCGTCTTCTGTCCGACGACGCGACCTCTCGACGAGAACGAG
>JAKLHH010000300.1 GCA_022710245.1 Myxococcota bacterium | reverse complement strand
GTGCAGCTCTACCTGCAGGACCCGGTCGCCAGCGTGACGAGGCCCGTGCGCGAGCTGCGCGGCTTCCAGCGCGTCCACCTGGCGGCGGGCGAGGCGCGGCGCGTGGAGCTGCGGCTCGGGCCCGAGCAGCTCGGCCTCTGGAACCGCGAGCAGCGCTTCGTGGTCGAGCCCGGGGAGTTCAGGGTCTGGGTCGGCGGGAGCTCGGAGGCGACGCTGGGGGCGAGCTTCAGAGTGACGCCGCCAGCGCGCTGAGCCCGCCCTTGCGCGTCCCCGGCGGCGGCGGGATGCGGAGCTCGCGCCCCTCGATGGGCTTGCCGGCGAAGGCGCTGAAGTCGTGCTCCACGCGGCCGAGGAAGCCCTGGTAGAGGCCGTCGCGCCGCAGGTAGGTGCGCAGGTCGTCGCTGATGCCGCCCATCCAGGCCATCATCGGCAGCATCTTGCCGTCCCAGGTGAGCTTCGGCGCGATCTTGCTCGAGCGCGCGCGGAAGCTCTCGCCGATGCCGTTCGGACCCCACATGCGCGGCGTCGAGAGCATCCGCCCGAGCCAGCTCGCGAAGGCGGTGCGATCGACCAGGGCCAGCGGGAAGGCGGCGTAGGGGGCGAGGATGTTCGCGCGGGCGACCTTCTGGCCGGCGACGGCCTGCACCCCGAGCGCCGAGAAGTAGCGGAGCGGCTTCTCCTCGGTGGGCGCGTGGGTGGACGCCTTCAGCCCCGGCAGGTGGCGCTCGCGGGCGTCGATGGTCCGCACCTTCTGCGCGTTGGCGTAGAGGTCGCGGACGACGGGGAGGTCGCGGAAGGGCAGGACCATGTAGGCCCAGTCCTCGTGCGCCGAGAACCAGTAGCCGCGCACCACGGTCAGCCGCTCGCCCTGCTTGGTCTCGAAGGTCGCCGGGACGCGACGCGGCGTCTTCCAGATCTCGCCCCGGCCCGCCGGGTTCTTGCTCCAGTCGCCGAGGAGATCGGCGAAGTGACAGAGGAGCACGCCCTCGTACGGATCGTCGAGGAAGTAGTTGGCGGCGTTGTTCGTGTAGGTCTGCTTCTCGACGGGCACCTTGTTGCCCGCGCCGATCTTGGTCTCGGCACGCATCTTGTGCGCGTCGGGGTCGTAGAAGATCCGCACCACGTTCTTCTTCATCAGCTCGAGGTGCGAGGCGTAGCGGGCGGCCAGGTCGTCCTGCCCGAGGTCCTTCAGCGCGCGCGAGGCGTGGTAGATCGACCAGGCGAGCTGGCCGTTGTCGAGCCCCGGCACGCGGTCCTGCCAGTCGGGCGTCGGCTCCACCTTGCCGCCCGCCTCGACCCGGTACCAGGGGAGGAAGCCGCCGTAGCCCGGGTGGGCGCGGTTGAAGGCGGCGTAGCTGTCGATCTTGCGCCGCAGGAGGTCGAGCGCGAGCGGCCTGGCGTGCGCCGGGTCGCCGTCGGGCGAGACGATCAGCTGCGCGGTGCGGTCGCCCTGCAGCGCCTTCACCAGCAGCGAGAGGTGGAGCGACTCCTTCGAGGCGGCGCTCCAGATGTGCGGCCCGCCGGAGAGCTCGCCGGTCAGGCGGTCGATCGGGTGGCCGTCGTAGGTGAGGCCCGTCTGCGCGTCGTAGCCCACGCCGGGCCGGTGGAAGCGCGCCTCGCGCCGGGCGACCTGCTCCATCAAGCGGCTCGCCTGCCCCGGGGTGAGCTCGGCGCCGGCGCGGGTCCGGGTCGTGGCGCGCGAGGGCGTCGAGCGGGTCTTGTCGCTGGCGTGGCGAGCCCCCGGCTCGCGGGCCCCGGAGCTGCGCTCGGCGGCTGCCGGCGCGGCGAGGACCAGCGCGCCGCCGAACAGAGCGACGCACAGGCTGGATCTCCTCAGCATCTCACGTCTCCTGGTTGTAGGGCGGGGGCTGTCTCTGACACGGACGGAGCGCGCCGCAGGTGCAGGTTTGTTCAGCGAGAGTTCAGGGGCTGGGTCGGCGGGAGCTCGGAGGCGACGGCGGGGCGAGCGTCAGAGTGAGCCAGCCAGCGCGCTGAGGTCGCGCTCCTTGCTCGCGGGCGGGGCGGCGAAGCCGACGGCGCGACCCTCGACGGGCCGGCTGGCGAAGGCGCTGTAGTCCTGCTGGACGCGGCCGAGGAAGCTGCCGTAGACGCCGTCGCGGCGCAGGTAGCCGCGCAGGTCATCGGAGATCCCGCCCATCCAGGCCAGCATCGGCAGCATCTTGCCGTCCCAGGTGAGGAGCGGCGCGATCTTGCCCGAGCGCGCGCGGAAGCTCTCCCCGATGCCGTTCGGCCCCCACATCTTCGGGGTGACGAGCATGCGCCTCAGCCAGCTCGCGAAGGCCGGGCGGTCGACGAGCGCGAGCGGAAAGGCCGCGTAGGGCGCGAGGATGTTGGCGTGGGCGACGGGCTGCTTGGCCACCGCCTGCACGCCGAGCGCCGAGGCGTAGCTGGGCGGGCGGCCGTCCTCGCGCGGGCGGTGCGTCGAGGCCTTCAGCCCCGGCAGGCGCTTCTGCCGCGCGTCGATGCTGCGCACCTTCTGCGCGTTGGCGTAGAGGTCCCTGGCGACGGGGAGATCGCGGAAGGGCAGGACCAGGAAGGCCCACTCCTCGTGCGCCGAGAACCAGTGGCCGCGGACCACGGTCAGCCGTTCGCCCCGGCGCGTCTTGAAGGTCGCCGGGACGCGGCGCGGCGTCTTCCAGATCGCCTCGCGGCCCGCCGGGTGCTTGCTCCAGTTGCCGAAGAGGTCCGCGAAGTGGCAGAGCAGGAGCCCCTCGTAGGGATCGTCGAGGAAGTAGTCCTTCTGGTTGTTCGTGTAGCGCTGCTTGCCGACCGGGACCGTGTTGCTGGCGCTGAGGCGGGTCTCGGCGCGCATCTTCTTCGCCTGCGGATCGTAGAAGAGTCGAACCACGTTCTGCTTCATCAGCTCGAGGTGCGAGGCGTAGCGGGCCGCGAGGTCGGCCTGGCCGAGGTCCTTCAGCGCGCGGGCCGCGTGGTAGACGGACCAGGCGAGCTGCCCGTTGTCGAGCCCGGGCACGCGATTCTGCCAGTCCGGGGTCGGCTCCACCTTGCCCGCCTCGACGCGGTACCAGGGGAGGAAGCCGCCGTAGCCCGGGTGCACGCGGTTGAACGCCGCGTAGGTGTCGATCTTGCGCCGCAGGAGGTCGAGCGCGAGCGGCGCCGCGTGCGCGGGGTCGCCGTCGGGGGAGACGATCAGCTGCGCGGTGCGGTCACCCTGCAGCGCCTTGACCAGCAGCGAGATGTGGAGCGACTCCTTCGAGGCGGCGCTCCAGTTGCGCGGTCCGCCGGCGAGCTCGCCGGTCCGCGCGTCGATCGGGTGACCGTCGAAGGTGAGGCCGGTGGTCGCGTCATAGCCCACACCGGAGCGATGGAAGCGGGCCTCCCGACGGGCGACCTGCTCCATGAAGCGCGCGGCCTGCGCCGGGCTGAGCTCGGCGCGAGCCCGCGACGGCAGGCGCGAGGGCGCGGCCAGGGCCAGGGCGGGGAGCGCGAGGGAGAGCGCGACGACGGGGAGGGTTCGCATTCCTCCCGGTGAAGCAAGAAGCGGGCCCGCCACGCTGGCGTGTAACTCCGCCAGACGCGTGCTCGGTACTCGGCGGCGCCGGTCGAAACGCGAGGGTGACTCCTCCGCTGACCAGCGCGCGAGGGCTGGCCACCCCTCGCGCCGGGTGGACTGGCTGCAGAGCCGACTTCGTGCGAGAAGACAGGACGATGCTGCGCCTCGTCCCCTGGCTCATCTACCTCGCCGCCGCCGCGGGGTTCATCCTCTGGAGCGTCAGCCGGACCTTCCACGTCGGCCAGATGGTGCTCCCCCGCGGGGAGGCCGCGGCGATCGCCCTCGCCATCGTGGTCGTGGTCAGCCTGGTCCTCGCCTGGGGCTGGCTGCTCTTCTGGAACGCGGGCCGCTGGCTCTCGCCGTCGCTGCGGGACGCCCGCTCCTGGGTCGACCGGCCGCTGGTGCGCTGGAGCCTCCTCGGGAGCCTCCTCGCGGGCGCCCTGCTCTTCAGCTACGGGCGCTGGATCGAGCCGCGCTGGGTGGCGGTGCGCACGCTGCGCCTCGGCCAGGCGCTCCCCGCCGGCGAGCGGCCGCTCCGGCTGGCGGTCATCTCCGACCTCCACGCCGAGCGCTGGCGCCGTCCCTGGCAGGGGCTCGCCGAGGCCGTGAACGCCACCGCGCCCGACGTCATCCTCTTCCTCGGCGACACGCTCAACCGGGCGGACGCGCTCCCCCACGCCCGACGCGCGCTGGCGGCGATGCACGCGCCGCACAAGCTCGCGGTGCGCGGGAACTGGGATGTCTGGTACTGGAGCGGGCTCCCGCTCCTCGAGGGCACCGGCTTCGAGTGGGTCGACGATCGCCGGGTCACGCTCGAGCTGCGCGGGCAGCGGCTCCACCTCATCGGGCTCCGCTACCGGGACGAGCGCGGCCCCGCGCTGATCGGGCGAAGCCTGGACGTGCCGGGGACCGGCGGCTCGAGCGGCGCCCTCGGCGAGCGCCTGCTCGCCGGCGCGAGGAGCGGCTGGCGCGTCCTCCTCCACCACACGCCGGACCTCATCCACGAGGTCCCCTCGGCGGACCTCTACCTCGCCGGGCACACGCACGGCGGGCAGATCGAGCTGCCGCTCTACGGGCCGCTCGTCACCCTCTCGCGTCACGGGCGGCGCTACGCGCGCGGCCTGCACCAGGTCGGCGCGACGCGGCTCTACACGCACCCCGGGATCGGGGTCGAGCCGATCATCCCGCTGCGGCTCGGCGTGCGCCCCGAGGTGACCGTCTTCGAGCTCGGCCGCCCGCCGCGCTGACCCACCGCCAGGAGGCGTCTCCTTCCGTTTCCTCTCGCGCGAGGGCTGGTGTAGCCTGCGCGCATGACGCGACAGATCGAGATGAGAGGAACGCGGGCAGGAGCCCGGGCCGGGCTGCTGGTGCTCGTGGTCGCGGGCTGCACGGGCGCTGGCCCGCGCGGCGAGCGAGGCGCCGCGGCCGCGGGCGAGGAGCTCCGCTTCTGCCTGCGCGAGGGCGAGGGGCACAACTGCCTGCTCCGCGACCGGGTGCTCGCCACCCACGTCATCGCCAGCTCCGGCGCGCGCGCGCGGCTGATCGCGGCCTTCCCCCCGGAGAACTCGGGCGTCGCCTTCTGGGCCACGCCGCTAGGCGGCGGCGAGGCGCAGCTCAGCCTCGAGGAGCCGCTCGCCAGCTTCGAGCAGGACGGCCTCCGCGGCGTGCGCTTCGGGCTGGTGAGCTCGCGCGGGCTCGCGCTGGAGCGCGTCGTCCTCGGCAGCATGCGCGTCATCCGCGACTACCAGGCGCTGCGCAGCCTGGAGGGGCGCGATCGGGTGATCGAGGGCTTCGAGCGGCTGCTCCCGACGCTGCCGCCCGCGCTGCGCGCCACCCTCGCCGCGCAGGGTCTGCGGCCCGGCGTGCTGCGCGCCCGAGCGCGCGTCGAGCTGACCATCCGCCAGCGCGCCCCGGCGCTCCTCGAGGCGCGCGGCCAGAGCCTCGACGGCGCGCAGCGGTTCCTGCTGCGGCTGCGCGCGCCGGCCGGGCGCCTCGAGGGTGAGGCAGGCGCGCCGCGGCTCGTCGCCGCCGGGCCGGGCCCGCTGCGGCTCGAGGTGGAGGCGGCCTCGACGCTGGCGCCCTACCGCGGGCTCGGCGAGCGAGAGCTCCTGCGGCCCACGGCCCTCGAGCACCTGCGCCGCCTGCGCGAGCGCCCCACCGAGCGCGTCCGCTACCAGCAGCTCGCGGCGGCGGCGCGCAGCCTCGCCTTCCTCTCCACCGACCGCAAGTTCCTCGCCGGCTCGTGGCGCTTCCTCACCTACTTCGGCCGCGACACGCTGATGTCCCTCTGGCTGCTGCAGCCGGCGCTGGCGCCGGCCGCGCTCGAGTCGGGCCTGCAGTCGGTCCTCGACCGCCTGAGCCCCGAGGGCGACGTCGCGCACGAGGAGAGCCTCGGGGACCAGGCCGCGCTGGAGCGGCTCGCCGCCTTCACCGAGCAGGCCGCCGCCGGGCGCCTCGCTGAGCTCGCGGGCGGGCTGCCGCGCCTCTCACAGCCGGTCTACGACTACAAGATGGTCGACGACGACCTCATGCTGGCGCCGCTCCTCGCGCTCTACCTCGAGGACCCCGAGGTGGGAGGCGCGCGCGCCAGGTCCTTCCTCGCCGCCCGCGGCGCCTCGGGGCGCTCGAACCTCGAGGCGCTCGCCGCCAACCTGGCCTTCGTGCTGCGCCGCGTGGCGCCCTACGCGGCGAGCGGGCGGGCGGCCGATCTGATCGCGCTCAAGGACAAGCTGCCGGTCGGCGACTGGCGCGACAGCGAGGAGGGGCTCGGCGGCGGTCGCTACGCCTCGAGCGTGAACGCCTACCTGGCGCCCACCGCGCTCGACGCCATCCTCCGTCTGCTCCGCTCGCCGCGCCTCGACCGCGCGGCGCTGATGGCGGCAGCCCGCCGCGGCGGCCACGCCGAGCTCACCGGCGAGGACCTCGAGCGGCGCGTGCAGGCAGCCGCCTCGCGCTGGGAGCACGCCCGCGAGCACTTCGCCGTTCGCCTGGACGCGGGGCAGGTGCGCGAGCGCCTGCGCGCCTTCCTCGCCTCGGCGCCGGTCGGCCGGCTGGAGCGCGAGCTCCTCCGCGCGGCCCCGCTCGTCAGCGACGGCGGCGGCGACCAGGGCGAGGGCGTCAGCCTCGGCGCGGTGGTGGAGGGCGCGGCCCCGCCGCTGCCGCGCGAGGGGCTCGCCTTCGACGCGCTCTCCCTCGACGCGGCCGGGCGGCCGATCGAGGTGATGCACACCGACGACGCCTTCGCGCTCCTCGCCCGCGATCTGCCGGCAGGCGAGCTCTCGCGGCGCCTGCTCAAGTATGAGCGCCGCTACCCGCTCGGCCTCGACGATCGCTTCGGGGTCTACGTGGCGAACCCGGCCCTCTCGCCGAGGCGCGACGACCTCCGCACCTTCGATCGCGCGCACTACCACGGCACCGTGGTCTGGTCCTGGCAGCTCGGCCTGCTGCAGCGTGGGCTGCTGCGGCAGCTCGAGCGCTGTCGCCTCCTCGCGAGCCGCGACGGCGCTGAGCTCGCCGGTCGCCTGCAGGCGATCCTCGCCCGCCTGGCGCGTGCCGAGGCGCGCGTCGGCCCGCTCCGCGGCTCGGAGCTCTGGACCGTCCGCGCCCTCGGTGATCGCCTGATGCCGGCGGCCTTTGGCAGCGTCGGCCACGCAGACGAGTCGAACGCGCTCCAGCTCTGGAGTGACGTCAGCCTCGGCGTCGACCTCGAGCGCAGTCGCCTGCTCCGCTGAGCTCGAGGCCCGCACGACCGACCTCGAGGCTCACCCGCCAGCACGCTGGGGCTCGCAGACCCACGAGTGGGGGGAGGTGTCCCAGCCACCCACCTCCGCGGCCAGCGGAACCCCGCGAACTCGCGCCCTCGTCCCTGGCACGTGACTTGTACCTTCTGTGAGCAGGAGGACACGATATGCGCTGCAGCCTCGCCCTGGTCGCTCTCGCCGCCCTCGTTCTCGGTCTCGCGACGGCCCACGCCAGCCCCGGTCCCGCCGCTCCGCTGCGGGTCGCCATCGCCCACGTGGCGGCGCCGGCCGCCTCACCGCCGCTCGCTGCGCTCGTCGGCGCGCAGCCCTCCCGGGAGGGGCTCGATCTCGCGGTGGTCCTCGACGGGCTCCGCGCCTCGCGGGCGCAGAGCTGGCTCGACCTGGCGCGCCAGCAGATGCAGGGAGGCAGCTTCAAGGAGGCGCTCGCGTCGCTGCGCGAGGCGCATCGCGTGCAGCCGGAGCTCGCCGAGTCGATCTTCCAGATGGCCCGGGTCCACCTGCTGATGGGGAACCTCGGCCTGGCGCAGCAGGCGCACCGCCGCTACGTCACGCTCTTCCGCAGCCCCCTCGAGCAGCTCCTCGCGGCGGTGCGCTTCGGCGAGCTGCTCGACGAGCAGCGCGTCCTCGGCGCTCGCTGAGCCCTCCTCCGCACGGCCGCTCGCTTGCTCGCACGTGCCCCTTCTCGCGCGTGTGAGTGCGAGTCCGGCGCTGCCCACGCTACGGAGCACTGGCAGCTCTGCTAGCCGGATCCCGAGCCCACGGCAGCCACCCCTCCGCGCCAGCAACCGGTGGAGATCGCGACGGT
>JAKLHH010000030.1 GCA_022710245.1 Myxococcota bacterium | reverse complement strand
AAGGGCAGCAGGTTCCGGGTGCTCCTCCCCGCCACCGAGCACCAGGTCGAGGTGCTAGCAGAGCCTGGCGACGAGCGCTGGCAGGCCTCGGGGACGGTGCTCCTCGTCGACGACGAGGAGGTGGTCCGCCAGGTCGGCGCCCGCATGCTGGAGCGCCTCGGGCTGCGCGTCCTCTGCGCGCGCGACGGGCGCCAGGCGGTCGAGCTCTTCCGCGCGCACGCGGACGAGGTGCGCTGCGTGCTCCTCGACCTCACCATGCCGGTGATGGACGGAGAGGAGACCCTGCGCGAGCTGCAGCGAGTGCGGACCGAGGTCCGGGTGATCCTCACCAGCGGCTTCAGCGAGCAGGAGGTCCAGCTGCGCTTCGCCGGTCGGGGCCTCGTCGACTTTCTGCAGAAGCCCTTCCGCCTCGAGACGCTCCGCTCCCGGCTCCGGGTGGCGCTGCAGATCGCGCGGAGCGGCGCTGCCCTCGCCGGGCGATCTGCCTGAGCAGGGGGGACCGGCCCCCACGGTGGTCCCCTCACACCCCGTTCTCGAGGGTGCGCTCGAGGGAAATCAATGCTGAACCGGTGGCACACAGGTTGCCCATGAGGTCAGCATGCGCACAATCAACCACCGCTTCCTCCTCTGGACCCTGCCCCTGATCGTCGTCGTCCCGTTCTGGCTGCTGATCGCTGGAGAGCGGAACGCCCACGCTGGCTGAAACGGCGGTGGAGGGGCCGGGTGCCCCTACGGCCAGCCCTGCACCACGCACAGCGACTGCGAGTCTGGCATCTGCGCCTACGGCACGGCCAAGCAGCAGGCGTACTGCTCGAAGAGCTGCACGCCTGGCGGCACCGACTGTCCGTCGCCGGACCTCTGTCAGTCGAGCAACCAGGGCAACGTCTGCCGCAAGAACGAGGGCGGCACGCAGCCCGACTCCGGCGGTCAGCCGCAGCTCGACTCGGGCGTGCCCAAGGCTGACAGCGGCGGGGGCGGCGCGGACACCCAGGCGCCCAAGGTGGTGATCAGCTCGCCGGCGGCCAACGCCGACGTGGCGGCCTCGAGCACGGTGGTGGTGACGGCGACCGATGACCGCGGCGTGGCGCGGGTCGACGTCCAGGTGGATGGCAAGCTGCAGGCGAGCAAGACGGCCGCGCCCTACGAGTTCCCGCTGATCATGGCAGCCGGCACGCACCAGCTGACGGCGATCGCCGTCGATGCCGCCGGGAACCAGGGCCAGGCGCTGATCACCGTCAACGTGAAGGGCGGGGCACCGTCGACGGACAGCGGCGTCGCGCCGGACCCGACTCCGGCGCCGGGCAGCTTCGGCGCGCCCTGCGCGAGCTCCGCGGACTGCACCAGCAAGCTCTGCGTGCAGGACCAGGCGACGCAGGGCAAGTACTGCAGCCAGCGCTGCGACCAGACGAGCCCGTGCCCGGTCTCCGCGGACTGCCTGCAGGCGACCGACACCAGCTTCATCTGCGGCCTGAAGGCGAAGACGAACCCGGCGACCGACTCGTCGGTCGGCTCCTGCTCGCTCGGCTCGGGCGCCAGCTTCGCCGGGCTGATCAGCCTGCTCGCGATCGTCCTGCCGGCGCTGCTGCTCCTCATCGCCGGACGTCGCCGCGACCAGGCCTGAGAGCACCCAGCGGGCGCCAGTGGCCCCGACGGCGCCTGATCTGCAGAGCGCAGTGATGGCCTCCCTGCGCGCCTGTCTTCGCGACGGCGGGTCTGCTACCATCGCGGCGCAATGCGGAGCCTCCTCACCCTCGTCACGCTGTCCTTCACGCTCGCGAGCGCTTCACCGGCGGCGGCCGAGGATCGCGAGCTCGCGCGCCAGTACCTCGAGCTCGGCGCCAAGCTGCACGCGCGCGGCGAGTACGCGGAGGCGCTGCAGGCCTTCGAGCGAAGCGCGCGCCACGCCCGCACGCCGGAGGCGGTCGAGTGGCAGGCGAGCTGTCAAGAGCACCTCGGCCACCTGGAGCAGGCCATCCGCCTCTACGCCGAGTACCAGCGGACCCTGGCCAGGCCGGACCCGCTCCTCGCCGCCAAGCTCGACGAGCTGCGCCGGCGCGTCGGTCGCGCGCCGGCCTCGCACCCGGCGGCCTCGCGTCCCGCGAGCGCGCCGCGGCCGGTGAGCAGACCCGAGGCCGCGCAGCCGCCGGCCTCGCGCCCCGCGCCGGAGCCCCCGCCGCGGCCGCTCCGGGCCCCCGGCTGGGCGTGCCTGATCGGAGGCGGCATCGCGCTCGTCATCGGCGGGATCGTCGGCGGGCAGGCGAGCGCGAAGGCGCGCGCGCTGAGCGACGCGAGCAGCCTGCACCCGGCGGTGGACTTCGCCGACTACGCCGCCGTCGAGAGCCGCGGCAAGGGGCTGCAGACGGGCGCGCTGGTCGCGCTGGGGATCGGTGGGGCCGCGCTGCTCACCGGGGCCGTGCTCCTGATGATCGACCGCCGCTCGCAGCCAGCCGAGGCGGAGCCCGCCGCCGGCCAGCGCAGCGCCGGGCGCTGGCTCGCGCCGGTGGTGGCGCCCGCGGGAGGCGGTGTGGCGGGAGGGCTGCGCTTCTGATGAGGAGATCGATGCGGAGCCTGCTGCTCATCTTCGCGCTGGCGCTCGCGGGCCTGATGAGGCGACCGATGCGGAGCCTGCTGCTCATCTTCGCGCTGGCGCTCGCGGGCTGCTTCAACCCGGAGATCGAGGACGGCGGCTTCCTCTGCGCCAGGACGCGCCAGTGCCCGGAGGGGTTCCGCTGCGTCGCCGAGGGCGCGCTGAAGGTCTGCCGCAAGCAGGGCTCGGGGCCCTTCGACGCCCGCCTCGCGGACGCGCACGCGGCCGACGCTCGCGGCGAGGCGAGGCGCGACCTGCGCGCCGCCGATCTGGCCGCTGATCGAGGGCCTCGCGAGGCCTCGGCGGATGGAGGGGGCCGCGAGGCCTCGGCGGATCGAGCGCTCCGCGAGGCCTCGGGGGATCGCGGGCGCGAGTAGTCGGCACCGCCTCACGCTGGCCCCCGTCGCCGCGCCAGCGCAAGCTTAGAGTCTGATCGAGTTGGGGGGGGCAGCGGTGCTGGTCTTCGGAAAGCACCCGGCCGAGGTGGAGCTCGGCGCCGTGCGCAGGCCGCTGGAGGTGCGGCTGCACGAGGCCTCGCGCGCCTGGCTCCCGACCCGCGAGGCGCTCCGCACCATCCTCATCCTGGCCGGACAGCTCGAGCAGGCCGTCGAGGATCTCCTCGAGCGGGAGCGGCGGGCGAGGCGGGCGCTGGGCTCCGTGCGCGCCGCGACCGGACACGCGGCGGCGGCGCTGCTCGAGTCGGGGGCGCCGGCCGCGCGCCGGGAGCTGCAGCGCGCCGCGAGCGCGCTCGAGCGGGCGGCGGAGCTCGATCGCGAGCGCGCGCTGCTCCGCGTCCCCGAGGGCTACGCCTTCTACGCGCTCTTCCCGGAGCAGTACGCCCTCGCAGCGGAGCGCTGGCTGGCGGACCGGCGCGGGCCGCCGGGCGTCGCGCTGATCCTTGGGCTCCGCACGATCGGCACCAGCCTCGGTGCGCTCGTCGCGGCGAGGCTGCGCGCTGCTGGCTGGCGCAGCCGCTGCCTGACGACCCGCCCGCGCGGGCACCCGTTCGCGCGCGAGGTGGTGCTGCCGCGCACCGCGACGGACGGGGTCGACGCGGCGCTGGTCGTCGACGAGGGACCGGGGCTCTCCGGCTCCTCGCTGCTCGGCGCCGCGCGGGCGCTCCGTCGGGCGGGCCTGGCGACGGAGCAGATCGCGCTCCTCCCGGGGCACGCTGGCGCTCCGGGGCTGGCCGCGGGCGAGGGCGCGCGTCGCGAGTGGCAGCGCGCCGCTCGCTACCACGTGCCCCTCGCGGAGCTTCGCCTCGAGGGCTCCCCCTGGCAGGGCGACGACCTCGGCGCCGGGCGCTGGCGCGCGGTCGCCTGCCAGGGGCAAGCGTGGCCGCCGGCGTGCCCGCCCTTCGAGCGGCCCAAGTACCTGCTGCCCGGGGCCGCGCCGAGGCTCGCCAAGTTCGCTGGCCTCTGCGCCGGCGAGCATGGGCTCACGCGCGGTGAGGCCGCCCGCGCACGGCTGATCGCGCAGGCCGCGGTGACGGGCGCCCCTGCCCCCGAGCTCGCGCACGGGTTCCTGGTCCGGCCCTGGCTCGACGGACGGCTCCTCCGCGCCGAGGACCTCGACGGCGCGCTCCTCGACCGCATCGGCGCACACGTGGCAGCGGTGGCGGGAGCGCCGCTCTCACCGGCCGAGGCCGAGGCGGCGCAGACGCGGCTCGCGACGATGCTGCTGGAGAACGCGCGCGGCCTGCTCGGCGAGGCGGCGGCCCTGCCGGTCCCGCTCCCCGCGCCCGGGCAGGCCCGGGCCGGCGACGGTCGCCTGGCGCCGCACGAGTGGCTGCGCTCGGGCAGCGCGCTGATCAAGCTCGACGCGGAGGCGCACGATGACGATCACACCGTGGTCGGACCGCAGCCGGTGGCGTGGGATCTGGCGGGCGCCTGCGTCGAGTGGGCGCTCGACGAGCCGGCGCGCCAGCGCCTGCTCGGCGCCTTCACCACCGCCGGCGGCGGCTCGCCCTCGCGCGGCGCCCTGCGCGCCTGCCGGCTGGCCTACGCCGCCTTCCGCGGCGCCCAGCACGCGCTCTGCCGGGAGAGCTGCCAGGACGTCGCCGAGGCAGCCCGGCTCGGCGGCGCGGTGGCGCGCTACCGGGCGGAGCTGCGACGGGCGCTGGCCGAGCCCGACGCGCTCGGCTGAGCGTCCCGTCAGGGGGGCAGCGTCGTCTCGCCCGGCGTATGATGCGGGCATGTCAGGTCAGGCGCTCGCGCTGGTCCTCGGCGCCGCCGTGCTCCACGCGGCGTGGAACGCCCTCTCCAAGTCGGCGCGCGATCCGCTGGCCTTCCTCTTCTCGTCGATGCTCGTCGCCTCGGCGCTGCTGCTCCCCGCCGCCCTCTGGCAGCTGCAGCTCCGCGGGCTCGACCCAGCGGCCGTGCCCTGCCTGGTCGCGACGGCGCTGATCCACGCGGTCTACTTCTATGCGCTCGCCGCCGCGTACCGGGCCGCGGAGTTCTCGCAGGCGTATCCGATCGCCCGCGGGCTGGGGGTGGCGCTGGTGCCGATCCTCGCCGCGGCGCTCCTCGGCGAGCGGCTCTCGCTGGTCGGCGCGAGCGGCGTCGGCCTGGTGGTGCTCGGCATCGTGCTGGTCGCCCACGGACGGCGCGCCGCCGCGAGCGGCCCGTCGGGACGGACCGGGATCGCCTGGGCGGCGGTCACCGGCCTCGCCATCGCGGGCTACTCGCTGGTCGACAAGGCCGGCGTGGCGCGGCTCCACCCGGTGCCTTACGTGACGCTGCTCGGCGCGGGCTCGCAGCTGCTCCTGGCGCCGATCGTCCTGCGCCGGCGCGAGGCGCTGCGCGCCGAGTGGCGCGAGCGGTGGCGGGCGCTCCTCGCGGCCTCGCTGATGAACCTCACCGCCTACCTGCTCGTGCTCTTCGCCTTCCGCCTTGCCAAGACGGGCTACGTGGTGGCGGCGCGCGAGCTCTCCATCGTGCTCGGGGCGGTGATCGGCCGCCTCTGGCTGCGCGAGGAGGCGACGAGGGGCCGGCTCGCCGGCGCGGCGGTGATCCTCGGGGGCGTGGTCTGCGTCACGCTCGCGCGGTGATCCTCGGGCGTGGTCTGCGTCACGCTCGCGCGCTGAGCCGCAGCGCCGCTCCCGCCATCGACTCGCGCGGCGTCTGGGGTAGAATCGCGGCCAGCGAAGGAGGCCTCCGATGACCCGATCGTCCGGCTCGATCCTCATGCTGGCGCTCGCCCTCGCGGCCGCCGGCTGCACCCCCTGGGTCGTGGTTCGCCAGACCGAGCCGAGCCCCCTCGCCGGCGCGCGGGCGCTCGCGGTGCAGGCGGTGGACTTCAGCATGCTGCGCGTCGGGGAGAAGAGCCAGGCCGAGTACCTGGCCAGCAAGGACGCCGGCCAGCAGGAGAGCTTCCGCGCCGACCTCGGCGCGATGAACCAGAACTTCTTCGAGCGCCTGCACGAGGCGACCACGGGCCTGACCCTCCACCCGGGCCCGGCCGCCGGCGGCCCTCCGCTGCTGGTGCGGCCCGTCGTGACCTGGATCGAGCCAGGCTTCTACGCGGGGATCGTCGCGTCGCCGACGCGGGTGGAGCTGACGCTGCAGGTGCTCGACCGTGCCAACGCGGTGCTCGACGAGATCCGGGTCGAGGTCTCGGTCCCGGCCGACATCACCAACCCGTCCTCGGGGGGGCGGCTCCGCTCGGCCGCGAACGCGCTCGGCCGCATCTGCGCGGGCTACCTCCGCCAGCGCACCGGCCTGGAGCACTGACCCGCCGCGGCCTCGGTCCGCGGACAGCACGGGCACGGCGCGGCACCACGTGCTCGAAGTCGCTCTGCGGTTGCGGGTCGGCCTCGCGCTCTGAGACAATTGGAGCGTGCCTCGCCTCCACGCCCGCGCCGTCTTGATCCTCGCGCTGCTCGTGGGCGGCCCCGCCGGCGCTGCGCCGCACTTCGTCGGTCTCAACACGCACCAGCCCGCGCCGGACCTCCTGGACGCGGCCAAGGATCTCGGGGTGCCGTGGGTGCGGATGGACTTCAACTGGCACCAGCTGCAGCCGCAGGCCGGCACCATCGACACCGCGTTCTTCGACGGCCTCGTCGCTGCGGCCAAGCAGCGCGGCCTGCAGGTCTTCCCTACCGTCGGCTACGCGCCGGCCTGGGCCGCCGAGGCCGACGGCGATGGCAAGCCGGGCAACGAGGTCCCCAAGGCCGGCGAGTACCGGAAGCTCTGCCAGGCACTCGCCGCGCACTACCAGGGCCAGATCACCCACTGGGGCCTGTGGAACGAGCCCAACCTGAGCCAGTTCTTCGAGGGCACCCGGCAGCAGTGGATCGATCGCGTGCTGGTGGAGGGGATCGAGGGGATCCGCGCTGGCTGCCCGAGCTGCAAGGTGCTCGGGCCGGAGCTGGCCTCGGTGGGCACCGACTACGCCGTCTGGCTCGACGACGCGTTCAAGCAGCTGAAGGCGAAGGGGCTCGCGCTCGACGTGATCACCTTCCACATCTACGCCGGCTTCCTCGAGACCAAGCTCGGCGGCTGGGCCTGCTGGGACGGCGACCTCTTCGAGCACAAGCTCGACCAGCACCGCACCTGCTTCGGCTGGCAGGGGCCGCTCTCGCTCCGCGAGGTGCTCCTCGCGAACAGCCTCGGGCAGCTCCCGGTCTGGATCACCGAGACCGGCTACACCGCGCCGATCAGCGACGCGGGCAAGTGCAGCACCCAGGTCATCTTCTACCGCCGTGTGCTGGAGGAGCAGCTCGAGCGCCCGTGGTGGCAGGGCACCTTCTTCTACGAGATCGTCGACGACAACCTGATCGCCGACAAGTGGGGTCTGGCGGTGCGCGGCGAGAGCTCGCCGAGCTTCCCGGCGAGCTACCAGCTGAAGCCGGTCTGGCCCTTCCTGAAGGACGTCCTCGCCAGCCAGCCGGGGTTCGGGGGCAGCGGCAGCGACTGCGGCGACGGGCTCGACAACGACGGTGACAAGCTGATCGACTTCCCGCAGGACCCGGGCTGCGCGTCCTCGAAGGATCCGAGCGAGGGGGTGCCGCCTGACGCGGGCGTGGCCGACGCGGCGGCACGCGACGGCGGGCGCGACGGGCCGCGCGGAGACGCGGCGGCGGCGGACGGACCTCGCGGCGACGGCGGTGCCACACTGGATCGAGCGCGCCCAGGCGAGCCGGGCGAGGCCGGCGACGGCTCCGCGCCGGCGGGTTGCGGGTGCGGGCTGCGCGGAGCGAGCGAGCCCGCGGGCCTCGCCTCCGGCTGGCTCCTCGGCGGGCTGCTCGCGCTCCTCCTCCTGCGTCGCGCTCGCTGATCGCGACGCGCCGCGCCGCAAGTCTCGGCCCCCCTCGACAAGGCGATCGATCGCCGCTAGGATGCCGCGCTGGATCACCATGCAGTCCCAGCCGTCGCAGTCCGACCAGGCGCCTCCGGTCCCGCACGAGGCCCCGCTCCCCGAGAGCGAGCACGCCACCATCGCCGCGGCGCTCCTGGCGCAGGCGGCCCGGAGGGGCGGCCGCCCGGCCTTCACCGTCGTTGATCCCGGGGAGCGATCGACCACCCTCACCTACGGCGAGCTGGTCGAGCGCGCTCTGCGCGTCGCGGTGGGGCTGCGGGAGCGCGGCCTTCGCCAGGGCGACCGGCTGATCGTCTGCCTGCCCACCTGCCCGGAGCTGCTCGTCACCATCTACGGGACGCTGCTCGCCGGCGGCGTCTGCGTGCCAGTCTACCCCCCGCAGCCGAGCCAGGGCCTGAAGCGCTGGAAGGACCAGGTCCTCGCGGTCGGTCGCACCACTCAGGCCCGCGGCGCGGTGGTGCAGCCCGAGGCGCGCCTGCACATGGCCTCGGTCCTCGAGCAGGTCGCCGAGGACCTCTTCACGGCGGTGCCGGCGCAGCTCGAGGCGCCCGCCCCCGCCATGCCGGCCGCGGTGCTGCCAGGCGACCTCGCCTTCGTGCAGTTCACCTCCGGCACCACCAGCCGTCCACGCGGCGTCGCCGTCACGCACGAGGCGCTGATGGCGAACATGACCGGGCTCCTCTCGGTCATGCCGCTCTCCGAGCACGACACCTCGGTCTCCTGGCTGCCGCCCTACCACGACATGGGGCTGGTCGGGCACATCTTCGTCCCCGTGCTGGCCGGCGTGCACCAGGTCCTGATGCGTCCGACGGAGCTGACCCGCCGCCCCGAGCGCTGGTTGCAGCTCGTCACCGCGAGCCGCGCCACGCAGACGACCGCGCCCAACTTCGCCTACGCCATCTGCAGCCGTCGCATCTCGCGCGCCGAGCGGGCGCGCATCGACCTCGGCTCGCTGCGCTGGGCCCTCTGCGGGGCCGAGGCGGTGCAGGCCGAGACGATGGAGGCCTTCTGCGAGAGCTTCGGCCCGCAGGGGTTCCGGCGCGAGGCGCTGCGCCCGGTCTACGGGCTCGCCGAGGCGACGCTGACCGCCACCTTCAGCCCGCAGGGGGGCCCCCGGGTCGACTGGGTCGACCGCGAGCGGCTCGCCGCGAGCGGCGTGGCGGCGCCGGTGGCGCCGGGGCAGCCGGACGGGCAGCCGATCGTCTCCGTCGGGCGACCGCTGCCGGGGCACGCGCTCGAGGTGATCGGCCCGGACGGACGGCCTCGCCGGACCCGCGAGGTCGGCGAGCTGCGCTTTCGCGGCCCGTCGGTGATGCGCGGCTACTTCAACGACCCCGCCGCGACGCAGGCGGCGCTGCAGGACGGCTGGCTGCTCACCGGCGACCTCGGCTACCTCGACGAGGAGGGGCTGCTGCACGTCACCGGGCGGCGCAAGGACCTGATCATCAAGCACGGCCGCAACTACCTCCCGGACGACTTCGAGGCGGCCTGCCACGAGCTCCCTGCGCTGCGCCCCGGCCGCGTGGTCGCCTTCGGACTCTCCAGCCCGGCGACCGGCACCGAGGACCTGGTCATCGTCGCGGAGGTCCGCCAGGCCGCGCGCACCCACGACCCGGTGCTGCTGCAGCGGATCGCGCGGGCGGTGACCGAGCGCACCGGCGTGCGCCCCGACCGCGTCGAGCTGGCCGAGCCGGGCATGCTGCCGAAGACCACCAGCGGCAAGCTCCAGCGGAGCCGCGTCAAGGCCGCCTACGAGGCCGGGGTGCCGCTGCGCGCCCCATCGCGCTCTCCGGTCGGCACCGCGGTGGAGGCGGTGCGCTCGGCGGTGGACCTCGCCTCGGTGAAGATCTCGCGGATGCTCGGCTGGCAGTGAGCGGACGGGCGCGATGAACGGCGAGCAGCTCGCGAGGGGTGAGACGACGGAGGCCGCGGCCGCTGGCGGCGCGCCGCGGGTGGCGCTCGTCGCCGGCGGCGGCGCGGTGAAGGCCTACGCCTACCACGTCGGGGTCGCGGCGGGGCTGGCCGAGGACGGCTTCTTCTTTCGCTCGGGGGTGCGCTGGCAGCCCAGCCTCGCGCCGCCCGGCAGCCGCGAGATCGGCACGTACGTCGGCTGCTCGGCGGGCGCCTGCGTGGTCGCCTCGCTGGCGAGCGGCCACGAGGTGAAGACGCTGGCCGAGGCGGTGCTCGGCACCTCGGCCGAGGTGCCCACCTTCGGCTATCGCACGCTCTTCGTGCCGGTCGCCCCGAACCCGCTCCGCTACCTCTCGCGCCTCGCGCGGCGCTGGCGGCTGGGCGGCCTGCGTCCCTCGGACCTCCTGCAGATCGGCGGGCTCCTCACCACCTCGGGCGTGGAGAAGTACTTCCGCAAGAACGTGGTGCCGACCAACCGCTTCGGCGACCTCGCGGCGAGGCTCTACGTGACGGCCACGCAGGTGAACGGCTCACGCAAGGTGGTCTTCGGTCCGGTCGACTCGCGCGGGCAGGGCGGCTACGACCCGAGCTGCGCCTACTACGACAACGTCCCTGTCTCGCAGGCCGTCGCGGCAGCCATCGCGGTGCCGCCGGTCTTCGCGCCCTACGCGATCGTCAACCCGAGCACCGGCAAGCGCTTCCACTACTACGACAGCGAGGTGCGCGAGACCCTCTCGCTGAACGTGGCACGGGAGGCGGGCGCCGACTTCGCCGTCGCCTCGAGCATCTGGCGCCCCTACGCCTACGACGAGCGGGTCGGCACCATCGCGGACCTCGGCATGGGCGCCGTCGCCGAGCAGGCGCTGCACCAGGCGATCGAGCAGAAGGTGCACCAGGACCGCGAGCAGGCCGAGCTCTACGATCGTCTGCTGGAGCTGGTCGAGGCGCGCGCGGCGAGGCGGGGGCTCGCGCCGGCGGAGGCCGCCGCGCTCCGGGGCGAGGTCGGCGAGCTGCTCCACCACCGGCCCGTGCGCACCCTCTACGTGACCCCCGAGGAGGGCGATCACGCCTTCATGTTCGAGGGGTCGTTCCGCTTCAGCCGCCGGCTGCTCGAGCACTGCATCGACGCCGGCCGCCGCGCCTACCGGGCGGCGCTTCGCCGCGATCCCGGCTTCCTGGCCGCGCTCGACGGCGCGCTGGCCCGGGCCGCGTCCCCCTCGCCCGCCACGGTCTCCGTCTGAGCGCGCCCCCGTCTCCGTCTGAGCGCGCCCCCGTCTCCGTCTGAGCGCGCCCCCCGTCTCCGTCTGAGCGCGCCCCCCGTCTCCGTCTGAGCGCGCCTTGACTCGCGTGCCAGCGAGCCCATGCTTATATGGTTCGACATCGAATTATATCGCCCGCCAGGGCAGGAGGACCAGGCCATGATCACGATCCATCGCGACGAGGAGCGCTTCCACACCGAGCTCGGCTGGCTGGACAGCCGCCACAGCTTCTCCTTCGGGGAGCACCACGACCCGCGCCGCCTGGGGTTCCGGGGGCTGCGCGTCATCAACGAGGACCGGGTGGCGCCGCGCGGCGGCTTCCCGCCGCACCCGCACCACGACATGGAGATCCTCTCGCTGGTGCTCGCAGGTCAGCTCGAGCACCGCGACAGCCTCGGCAACGGCTCGGTGATCCGGGCGGGCGAGCTGCAGCGGATGAGCGCCGGGACGGGCGTGCGCCACTCCGAGGGGAACCCGTCTCCTGACGAGGCGGTCCACTTCCTCCAGATCTGGATCGAGCCGGAGCGGGCCGGGCTGCCGCCCGGCTACGAGCAGCGCGTGATCCCGCAGGGGGAGGGGCTGACGCTGCTCGCCAGCCCGGACGCCGCGGAGGGCTCGCTCAGGCACCACGCGGACGCGCGCCTCTACCGCGCGCGGCTCGCGGCGGGGCAGCGCCTCGAGCGCCCGATCCCCCGCGGCCGGCACGCCTGGGTGCAGGTGCTGGGCGGCGAGCTCCGGCTCGGCGACCTCGGCCTGCGCGCCGGGGACGGCGCCGCGCTCTCCGCCGAGGACCGCCTCGAGCTCACCGCGCCGAGCGACGCGGACGCGCTGATCTTCGAGCTGGCGTGAGGCTGTCTTGGAGAGCGCCGTCTCACTGGTGAACCCGCCGGCCACCCCTCCTCGTCGAGCTGGCGTGAGGTCGTCGTGGAGAGCCCTAGAGGAGCATCGCAGAAGCGCCGATGATCTCGGCCGGAGGCATCCATGCGCGTGGTTTGCTCGTACTGCCGGGGGGTGATCCGGGAGGTCGAGCCGCTCGCGCTCGACCAGGTCTCGCACGGGCTCTGCGAGCCCTGCGACCAGCACTTCTCCCGCCAGTGGGAGGGGCTCTCTCTCGGCGAGTACCTCGACGACTACTCCTGCCCGGTCGTGGTGGTCGACGGCGACGCCCGGGTGATGGCGGCCAACGGCGCCGCCTCCCAGCTGCTGGGGACAGAGGCGAGCGACCTGCGTGGCCTCCTCAGCGGCGAGGCGCTGGAGTGCGTCCATGCGCGGCTCCCCGAGGGCTGCGGGAAGACCGTCCATTGCCGGACCTGCACGCTGCGGCGGACGATCGGCGTGACCATCTCCAGCGGGCAGCCGCAGGACCGCGTGCCGGCCTCGCTGCAGCGCTCCGACGGACCGGTGGCGCTGCATGTCTCCACCAGCCTGGTCGGTGGCCTGGTGCGCATCCGGATCGAGCCGGCGAGCTGAGCGGCGTCCCCGGCTCAGCGCGGGCGGCTGCAGCGCGCGATGGCGCCAGGGGTCGCGCGCGGGCCGCAGTTGCAGACGAAGGCCTGCTGGCGCCTGGGGACGAGGACCGTGGAGGTCGCGTCCCAGACCTCCGCCGTCTCCAGGCAGAGCGCGACCGCGGTGCCCGGCGAGCGCGCGTGGACCATCGCCGCGAGCTCCCGGTAGAGCGAGGCGCGCAGCGAGGGCGGGAAGGGCGCTCCCTTGCGGCCGCGCATCTCCTCCGCGGCGGCGCGCGCCTCGGCGAGGGCGCGCGGGTCGAGCGCCTCGGGCGGGAAGATCCGGTGCAGCTCGGCGAGCTCGATCATGCTCAGCGTCCAGAGCGTCACGAGCTCCGGCCGCGAGACCGCCGCGAGGCGCGCGAGGAGGTCGTCGTAGGCCTCGCGCCAGCCGAGGATGGGGACCACCGGCGAGAGGCGGACGCGGATCGGGTAGCCCGCCGCGGCGAGCCGGGCGATGGCGCGGAGCCGCGCCGCCGGAGCCGGCGCCCCGGTCTCCAGGATCTGCGCCAGCGGCTCCGGGGTGAGCGTGAAGCAGGCGACGGTGTGGCGCTCGTGGCGCAGGTCGAGCAGCGCCGAGACCTCGTCGCCCTTGGAGTAGAGCATCAGGTACTTGCCCTCGAGGCCGGCGAAGCGCTCGACCAGCGCGGGCGCGAGCCCCAGCTCGGGCTCCAGGCCGAGGGTGTCCGAGCGGTTGTTGAGCTTGTAGATAGACTGCGAGCGCCGCTCGCGCACGAGGCGCATCACCCGATCGATGAAGCCCTCGACGTCGAGGTTCGCGCAGATGAAGTGCGTGTACGGGCAGTACGCGCAGTCGAACGGGCAGCCCACGGCCGACTGCACCTCGACCGCGGTCTGGCAGAGGACGCCCCGCTCGCGGAGCTCCCGCCGCCCGCTGCGCAGCTCGCGCCACGAGTAGCCAGGGAAGAGCTCCTGCCCCTCGAAGCGAGCGAGCGCGACGAGCTGCTTGGGCGCGCGCCGCCCCTCGAGCCCTCCGCGGCGCAGCTCCTGGCGGCGGCCCAGCGTGGCCAGCGCGGGGCCCAGCTCCTCCTCAGGGATGAGCTCCACCTCGCTCGCCGCGTCGATGCGGGAGAGCACGGCTTCAAGCCGATCGCGGCAGCGCGGCTCCTCGAGGAGACCGCGCGTCGCCACGACCCTCTGGGCAGCGAGGCGCTCGATGAGGCGATTATACCGCCCGCCGCGCGTGGCCCCCAAACTTCGTCCATACCGCCCGCTCCGCGCGTACCCCAAGCTTCGTCGACGGGCAGGCCGCGACTCAGCCAGAGAGGCAGGAGACGAGCGCGCGGGCGAGGTGCTCGTAGTCCGCGAGCTCGTTGTAGAGCTGCGCCGAGAGCCGGAGCAGGCGGCGCGGCGGCGCTGGCCAGAGGACGACGGGGATCTCGATGCGGTGCTCGAAGTAGAGCCGGTCCTGCAGCGGATCGAGGTGGAGCGGGGGCGGCGGCGGCTGGGGAGCACCGTCGGGGAGCGGCAGCGCGGCCATCGCGCCCAGCAGCTCGTCGGGGGCCGGCGCGGCGACCCCGAGCGCGGCGGCCACGCGGTCGCGCGCGGCGAGGCAGAGCGCGTGGTTGCGAGCGCGCACCTCGTCCCAGCCGCCGGGGACCAGCCCCGCCAGCGCGCGGATCGCGGCCGGCACGCAGAGCGCCGGCGTCGGGTCGTCGGTGCCGGTCCAGTCGAACTCCACCTGGAAGCGCGAGCGCCCGCCCGTCGGAGCGCTCAGGCCGTGGCTGATCGCGCTGGGGTGCAGACCGGCCTGCCGGTCGCGGCGCACGCGGAGGAAGCCGGCCCCCTTCGGCGCGCAGAGCCACTTGTGGCAGTTGCCGGTGTAGTAGGCGGCGCCGAGCGCCTCGAGGTCGAGCGGCAGCATCCCCGGCGCGTGGGCGCCGTCGACGAAGGTGTCGACCCCGCGCCTGGCCAGCTCACGCACCAGCTCGCCGACCGGGAGCACCAGCGCGGTGGGGCTCGTCACGTGGTCGAGGAAGACGAGCCGGGTGCGCGGTCCGACGCGGGAGAGCACCGTCTCGAGCACCTCTCCCGCAGAGCGCAGCGGGAAGGGGACCGGCGCCGTCACTACGCGGGCGCCGGTGCGCGCCGCCGCGTGCTCGAGGACGTTGCGGCAGGCGTTGTACTCGTGGTCGGTGGTGAGGAGCTCGTCGCCGGCCGCGAGGGAGAGCGAGGCGAGCACCGCGTTCGCCGCGGCCGTCGCGTTACGGACGAAGACCACGTCGCGCGGGTCGCTGCCGACGAAGCGCGCCAGCTCGGCGCGCGCCGCGTCGAGGCGATCGGGGAGCTCCCGCGCGAGGAAGCGCACCGGCTCGCGCTCCAGCGCCTCGCGCAGGCGCGCCTGCTCGTCGAGGACGGCGCGCGGGCAGGCGCCGAACGAGCCGTGGTTGAGGTAGAGCACGTCAGGGTCGAGGAGCCAGGCGCTGCGGTGCGAGGCGTGCGGGTCTGCCATGGCTCCTGGCTACACGCTCCCGTCGCGCGGGGCAAGAGCCTCTGGCCCCCGCCGGCCTCGCTGTGCCACCATCGCTGCCGGAGGCTCTCATGCCCAGGCGCTTCCCGCTCTCGCCCTGGCTCCTGGTGGCCATCACCGTCAGCGTCGCCGGCTCGACGGCGGCGCTGGTCGCGGTGCGCTGGCTGGTGCCGGTGTCCGTGCTGACCGCGCACAACGACGCGGCCGGGAGCTACCTGCAGACGCTGGGGACCATCTACGCCGTGCTGCTCGCGTTCGTGGTCTTCGTGGTCTGGTCGCAGTACAACGACGCCCGCGCTGCCGTCGAGCGCGAGGCCAACGAGCTCACGGACCTGCACCGCACGGTGCATGGCTTCCCGCAGCCGAGGCGCGGGCAGGTCCGGGCACGCCTGCGCGAGTACGTGGTCCTCGTCGCCGAGGAGGAGTGGCCGCTGATGGCGCAGCGCCGGCACGACCCGCGCGCCGACTCCGTGCTCGACGAGGTCTGGAGGGTGCTGGAGGCGCTGGAGCCTGCCTCCCCGCGCGAGGAGAGCCTCTACGGCGAGGCGCTCGCGCGGTTCAACGACCTCAGCGACTCGCGCACGCACCGGCTGCACACCGCGCGGCTGCGCCTGCCGCCCACCATGTGGGCGCTGCTCCTCGTCGGCGCGGGTCTCACGGTGGCCTCGATGGCGCTCTTCGGCGTGCCCTCGGTCTGGGCGCACGGGCTGATGACCGCCGCGCTGGCCGGGCTGATCTGCTTCGTGCTCTACGTGGTCCTCGACCTCGACAACCCGTTCTGGGGCGACTGGCGCATCACGCCGGAGCCGCTCCTCGCGGCGATCCCTCCCGCCTCCGAGGCGGACGCCGCCGCCGCGCGCGCCGAGGCCGCGCCCCCCTCGGCCGCCTGACCGCTCCGCCGCACGGCGGGGCGAGCACGGAGGCGGGGCGTGAGCCGCGCGCGCGATCCGCGCTATACTGCCGCTCGCATGAAGACCCTGGCGCCCCTCTCGCTGCTCGTGTCGCTCGCGCTGCTGCTGCCTGCCGAGGGCTGCGTGTCGATCGAGTACGGCCCCCAGCCCTTCCGCTGCGCCAGCGGCGAGTGCCCGGAGGGCTACGCGTGCGTCGACGGACGCTGCTGCCACCAGGCCAGCCTCGAGGACCCGGCGAACCCCTGCCGCATCTGCCAGGCGCACCTCCCCTGCGTCAGGACCGTGGCGGGGAGCGGCGTCGCGGGCTTCGCCAACGGCCCGGCGGCGACGGCGCGGCTCCTGGGTCCGAACGGGGTCGCGGTCGATGGGACCATCGTCTACCTCGGTGAGGTCAACGGCAGCTCGATCCGCATCCTCCAGGACGGGCAGGTCCTGCCGCTCGTCGGGGGAAAGGACGGCTTCGCCGACGGCCCGGCCGCGAGCGCGCTCCTGGCGAAGCCTCGCGGCCTCGCGGTCGGGCCCGGGGGGGTGCTCTACGTCGCCGATGCGGGCAACAATCGCATTCGCAGCATCGCGGGGAAGCTGGTCAAGACCTTCGCCGGGAGCGGAGCCAAGGCGAGCAGCGATGGGGCCCTGCCGCAGGCGGCGATCTACATGCCGCAGGCGCTCGCGGTCGACGCGAGCGGTGGTGTCTACGTGTCCGAGCCTTACACGGACAAGGTGCGGCTGGTCTCGGGGACCCAGGTGACCACGTTCGTCGGGAGCGCGGGGCGCGGCAGCGACAGCAGTGGCCCCGGGCCGGTGGACGGGACGCGGCAGACCGCCCGCCTCCTCCTGCCCCGCGGGATCGCGGTGGACGCTGTCGGCCGGGTCTACGTGTCGGAGACGAACCGGCTGCGTCTGATCGAGAACAATCAGGTGACCACCATCGCCGGCGCCGAGCCTGGCTTCGCCGACGGGCCTGCGCGGTCGGCTCGCTTCTACGGCGGCGAGGGGGCGGGCGCGGTCGGGCTGGCGCTCGCCGTGGGCGCCGACGGGGCGGTCTACATCGCCGACAGCGGCAACCACCGCATCCGCGTGCTGAAGGATGGCCAGGTCTCCACGCTCGCCGGTCGGGGCACGACCGGGAGCAGCGACGGCCCCGGCTCGCTGGCCACCTTCGACCAGCCCTCGGCGATCGCCATCAGCGGCAAGGTCCTCTACGTCGCCGACAGCTGGAACAACAAGCTCCGCACGATCACGCTACCCTGAGCGCACGCCCGCTCAGGGCAGCGGGAGCGTCAGCCGGACCGCGCCGGGGCCGAGCTGCAGGCGCACCGGCCCGGGCGAGCCTCCGGCCCGCCAGAGCGCGAAGCCGAGCGCCGCGGCCGCGCTCGCGCCGCCGACGGCGAGGAGGGAGATGGCGCCCGCGCGGAGACGCACCGCCGAGCGCTCGAGGTCGCGCGCGGTCGGCGCGTACTCCAGCATCGGGGACTGGTTGGCGAGCCCCTCGGCGTCCGAGGCGCGCTGCTGCGAGAGCGCGAAGAGCGCCGCGCCCGTGGCGAGCGAGGCGACCGCCACGGCGGCCGAGCTCCAGAGCCCGATCCGTCGCGCCTGCTCGCGCCGCGCGGTGTGCCGCCGCGGAGGCAGCAGCGGCTCCACCGCGCGCTGCACCTGGACGCGGACCT